>JAGXNU010000029.1 GCA_019894815.1 Promethearchaeota archaeon | reverse complement strand
AATCAGTATTAACACTTCCTTCATCTTCTTTAAAATCTTTTAATTCTTCTTCTATTACCAATGTCATTTTCTTTGACATGCATTCTTGTCGAGCTTTAAGAAGAGCAACTCCTTGACTTGAATGTTTTAGTAAATTTACATAAAAATTCGATGAGATTTCTTGGGTTTCTTCATCAAAGATGGGCATGCTTCGAGCAATAATTCCCGTGGTATAATTATGATCAAATTCCTTCATGATATCTCCAAACCTTTTTAATACATTTCTTATCTTTTTTCCCTTAATATCAAATAGTTGAGAATTAAAAAATAAGAAGGGGTGGATATTTCCGTTCTGTGATTTCAGGGCTGAGTTGATTTCATAAAAAGTGACAATTTCATTATCATTAGCTAAGAAAAAGCTCTTATAGGGATTCCAGTTAGAGTAGAAGATGTTCCCAACAAAATGTATTATATTATGATTTCCATTAACCAATTGAGATAAAATATGATTCCGGGTCGAATATTGTCCAGATAGAACTACGATTTCTTTAATTTCCTCCCTATTATTGAAGAAATTAGTGATATAATTGAGTTCCTCTGCTCCTGCCAAAAACGGAAAGATTAATTCTTTATTCTTTATTGATTCATTCCATTTTAGAGGACTAATAGAATTAGTGCAATCTATAATCAGAACTGAAATTTCATCTTGAGGTGTAACTTCAATGGAAGAATCGACATGATAATCAAAAGATACTCCACCTAAAGGAGGTTCTCCAATGATGTAACCTATAGAATATTTGAGTAAGAAGAAGTTGTTATCATAAATCAACTCGAACGGAATTGTCATGTTCTCGAGTATAAAATATATCTCTGGTACAACTTTTAAAGCTCTTATTTGAAATTGTTTAAAGAAGTTTCTTATAGTACGAGGGAGGAAATTATATGATAATTTGCCTATTTCCAGTAAAGTAAAATTAAACCTTTTCTCAGTGTTGCTAGAGAATGTATCATTGAATAACTCAATAATTTGTGCGTCATTCCAATATTCATTGAAAATTTTTCCTTCAATTATTTGGTCTTGTAAAGAGATCATCCGATATGATATTGAACCATTACCATCAATTCGCAATATCATTTGTTTAATTTCGTAATTTTCTTCAAGCGTTTTTGGTGCAAAGCGTTCATCTTCAAATGAATATATATCATTAACAAAAGATTGCACTTCAGTATAAAGAAGTTTAGGATAAGGGATGATCACTTGTAAATCTTTATCTAAATATTTTATGATCTTATCAGCTAATTCAAAATCTTGTTCTTCAAATAAAACTCGATAAAACATCATCCTCCAGAAATCTCTCTGTTCCAAAGAAAAAAACATTGATTTAAATTGCCACAAGAAATTGCATGTATAGAAATAATGATAGATTTGAGCATTAGTTTGTGGTATTTTTAAGTGAGTATTTAACTTTTCTAAAGATTGTAGTAAATACTTTTTTTCTTTCATATCTACAAATTTTTTGGAAGCTTCAACCCATAACTCAATCAGAATATTATCATAACCCAAATCAGTATGAACCATGAAAAGCTCTTCGAGATAATCATATATCTCAAATGCAATATCAAATTGATTTCGTTCTAATGAGAAATCAATGAACTTTTTAATGTAGGTAATTGCATCTCCAAACGATTTGAATCTATTTAGTTTTTCAAAAACATTCTTAATTATAACTGTAATCCAAGAGGCCTCTCCAACATCGTTAAGATAACATATTAATTCTTCAAGATCTCCTAAAATTTTTGTGAAATTTCTTTCATTAACAGAGATCCGATTTAGATTGCTAAATTCATTTTTAAGATAACCTGGGAGCCTATTTTGCAAAATTTTAGTAATATGTTTTACAAATTCCTCAGAGTTATCCATCAACTGATAATTTAAGTTAATATTTTCTAATAGAATATATAGAAACAAGGATCTCTTGCTTGGGTCTAATTTAAAAACAGTTCTTCCAATAATTTCCATGGCAAAATGATAAAATTCCTGAGGGATCACGGATTTCCTTATATACATTAGTAAAATTTGTAGTTCAACTAATTTTAAATCTTCATTTCGTTCACTCACCTTTATACAAAAAGAATTGATGAATTTGGTTATCCCAGAAAGTGAGATTTCCTCCATTTTAATGAAAGATTTCAATAACTTGGTTGTAAAATTATTAAATAGGTAGAAATTATCTAATTTTGATAGAAAAGAGAAAAAACGCTTATGTCCATCAATATACTTGATTATATCAACTTTAGATTCCTCAGATTTTAATTGCATCAGTGAATTTATATACATCCACCATGAGTTTGTAATGATCATTATTAATTGGTGCTTCTTTTGAATATCAAGCCATTCAGTCCTTTCAATTTCAAAGTATAATTCTGTAAGTAAGCGATCTGCCCAACGATGGTTTCCTGATTGAAGCAATTTTCTTCCTTGAATTATTGTATCCTGAAATTTTTTTAAAAACTGTTTTTTAACATCAAGTTTTACCGTCATTTTACTCCTCCTTTGCCTCCTTTGCTTCAGTAGCAATCTCTTGTTCCTTTCTTGGATTTTCAATCCATCCCTTGTTTAATTGTCCTTTAGAATATAAAATTGAAGCACCAATCCATCCCATATTTTCACGACCAGAAGGAGCGATAACATTTATTTTATTCCTAATTTTTTCAGAGAAGAAACTCATCAATTCTATCTTTAGCCTCTCGCCTAATCCTTTTATCAAGCTTCCCCCTCCTGCTAAGATGATATTTGGTATTAACTCTTCCCAATTCTCCCTATCCCATGCTTTTATCACTTTTGAAACGGCTTCGGCTAAGCTCATGTAATCTATATGAATTATTTTAGGATCAAATAATGGTTCAGAAATTTTAATTCGCTCGATGTTTATTTTAACTTTCAAGTTATTTGGTAAAGTAATCATTCTATCATATTTCGTCAAACCTTCCTTGACTTTCTTGATCTCTTCCTCTGGATGGAGCGTACAAAGGGAATATCTCTCTTTTATTTCTTTTGCAATTTTTTCATCGATATATAGATTTTCTTCAAACATTTTTTTGGATATGAGCATGTTTAACATGTAATTTGTTAAATCTTTGCTTGAAATAGGGAAGACATCTTTAGCCATGATATTAGTAAATCCGTGGAATATGGTTGAAATTAAAGTTTTACTTTCACCAATATTTATAACAACACCGCTCGTTTTTTGCATTGTTGATAATATTGCTTTGTTATCCGATAAAAATAAAAGTGCGGGAAAACCTAATGATTCAAGAAATATTTCCTTATACTTTTCCTTTTCCAGATCTGACATGTTAAATGATGTTAAAATTATTAAAGGCTGTTTGAATAGAAATTGTTCTTCTATTCCTAATTGCTGGTAATAGTATTGAAAGAATTTCAATAATAAGTTGTAGTTATTCTCTTTTTTAAACTCGTGAAGCTTTAATATGTGCTGATATTTTAGAGCAGCATGACCAACTAAATATTCTTGTTCAATATTTTGAAGATAAATCTCTTCTAATCCCTCCAAAACATCAGATGTAAATAAAAAATCAGAAAGATCTACATAAACACTTGGAGCAATAATATCAGGAAAATCATCACCTGCCCATCCCATTCGAAAAGAATTACTCCCAATATCTAAGATTAAAGGGCGATCTTGCGATTTATTTGAAGATGACATGATTTATAGTATTTTATTTTTAGTATATATTTTTCCGAAATTCATTTAAGAATTCAAGAGAGGAGCTGTTGAAAATGAACGTATTCATCTGTTAACTTCTTTAGGCGATACTCTTTAACTTGTAGTTCCAATAATCCCAAAACTTTTTTAAATTCACTTGACAGGGTTTCAACATCAACATCAGCGACTTTTTCTACTTCATCTCTTTTTATTTTGAAGTTCTCCAGATTAATTTGTATTTTTTCATGCATGTTTGTAATGGATTCTACGAGATCTTCAGTGTTTTTCTTGGTAATTTTTCTCATTTTACGTAAAATAGATAATATTGAAGAAATTGATCCCTCCCACCTATCATAACGTTCATTATAGCCATTATACATTCCTTGAAAAAACTCAGTCAAGTTTGCATATATACTATCCTTTTTAGAAAAAGAAGGTTTTTTTACAGTTGCAGGAATATGAGATTTCGGCTCTTCCGTTATTGGAGGAAGTTCCGTTGTTGGAGAAGGTACTGTTGTTGGAGAAGGTACTGTTTTTTTTACTGATACTTCAGATTCTTTTTCTACATGCTCTCTTTGAGCCAACGGAACATCTTCGAGCATGTATGCCTCAGCTATTTTTTTCTTCGATTCGTGCGATAATTGAGGGGCTACTATCTGTACCTCTTTTTTTGGAGGTATATAGCCTTTATCTTCTGATACCCCTTTTAATAATCCTTGAAGATCTGCTCCCGTTTTTTCAGAAGATTTTAGAGCTGCATCAAGAGAATATGCTTCAACAATATTACTTTTCACATCTTTCTTCTTCTTTTTAGCCATCTATACATGCCTTTTTTTCAATAATTATTCTAATGGAAGGATCTCTACTTTTATTGCCCCGCCTTGGTTTATGAGTTCTTCTTTTAAATCTTCAAGATTATCAGGACTTTCCGAAATAACTGTCCAGATTGCAGTTTTATCTTTTTCAATTATCACCGCTTCACTATACATCATGCTCAATTCCAGTTTTCCAAATAATGTTGCAAGTTTAGCAAGCGCTCCGGGTATATCTTCCATTGTAATCCTTAGTTTAATTGGAACTTTATCTCCAGAGAGCCCTATTGGAGTGATTCGAATTTCTTTTGCTTCTGAATCGCTGATCATCATTAGTTGTGAATTCGTGGTAATTCCAAGAGCGTTACGTGCCTCCTTTGGAATTACTATCCTACCCCGCTCATCTATCGAAATAATTTTCTTTATTCTCATGATAATTAAGAAGTTAATTCAGTTTTTTTTACTTTTATATTTATATTTATTATTAAATTCCAACTATAAAAATTTTATATAAAGGGATTTTTAGGAAGAATTCCCTCATAAAAAGTCTGATAAAAAAAATTACTCGAACATCAAGGATTTTCCAATGAGTTTAAAGGTTCCATTAACAAAATTTCCGTTGTTTTCCCTAAATCCGGGTTGAGATCCACCAACATTAATTATAATTTCTCCCGGATCAACAATTCTGTTTCCTTCCATATTTACTGTGGAATAATCGTGAGGATGTAATGTAAATATTACGACTTTCCTCTCATTTTTATCAAGTTGTATTCTTTTAAATCCTTTTAATTCACGAATCGGGACTGTAAATTTGGGAGACGCATTAGAAAGGTATAATTGGACTACTTCTTCGCCAAAAATATTGCCTGTATTTTCTACCTCAACACTGATGGATACATCTTCGCCAATTCTTACTTCATCAGAAGATAAGTCTAAATTATCATAGTGAAAACTTGTATAAGATAATCCAAAACCAAATGGATATAATGGTTCTCCCTCAAAATAACGATAAGTCCTCCCTTTCATGTTATAATCTCTAATGTCTGGAATTTGATCAATAGATTTATAAAAAGTAACTGGTAATCGACCAGCGGGATTGTAGTCTCCAAAAATTACATCTGCAACAGCTATACCACCTTCTTCTCCAGGATACCACGCAAAAAGGATTGCTGGGATCATTTCCTTAGCTTGCTCAAAAGAAAGCGCACTACCACCGGTTAGTATGAGTACAATAGGTTTTCCTATTTCGTGAATTTCTTTTAATAAGGAATTTTGACTACCTGGTAAACCAATATCAATTCTATCTCCTGTTAAATCGGATTCAATAGCTTGTCCTTGTTCTCCTTCCATTCGTGGGCTTATTCCTAATACCATGATAATGGCGTCAGCTTCTTTTGCTATTCTAATTGCTTCGCTAAATCCTTCTTCGGATTTTTCTTTTAATGGACATCCCTCAGCAAAATATACTTGACTTTTTCCAACAACTTTTTCTTTTATTCCTTGCAAGATTGTAGTATATCTCGATGGTACACCGAAATAATTGCCGAGTAAAACGTCCTTGTTATCTGCTGTTGGTCCTATCACTGCTATTTTTTTAATAACTTCCCTTAATGGAAGGACTTTTCCCTCGTTTTTAAGAAGTACCACTGTTTTTCTGGCAGCTTGTATTGCTAATTGCCTATGAGTCTCGCTATCATTTACTTCATAAGGAATGGTAGTATAGGGAACCATCTCGGGAGGATCAAACATGCCAAGTAAAAATCTTGCGCGGAATAATCGTATCAAGGCTTTATCAATCGCATCTTCAGTTAATAGACCTTGTTGAATGGCATTACTTATCCAACCCCATTTAATTTTCTTATTTTTTTTCAATGAAATTCCTAAACTACAAATTAAATCACAACCTGCATTTATAGCCATTGCTGCTGCTTCCGCTCCTGTTTTAGCAACTTTATGATCATGATAGATGTCTTTAATTGCTCCACAATCTGAAACAACATGTCCTTTGAATTTCCATTTCTCTCGCAAAATATCTTGGAGCAATAATTTACTTGCACAGCATGGTTCACCGTTGACGCGATTGTAAGCACCCATTATGCCTTCAGCTTTTCCTTCTTTTATACACGCTTCAAACGCCGGGAGATACGTCTCATATAGATCTTTTTTGCTTACTTTGGCATCAAAGAAATGTCTCTCATGTTCTAATCCACTATATGCTACATAATGCTTGGGAGTAGCTACTAATTTTAGATACTTAGGATGATCTCCTTGTAAACCCTTTATGAATGTCACGCCCATCCGAGAAGTAAGGTAAGGATCCTCTCCATATGTTTCTTGACCCCTCCCCCATCGAGGATCTCTAAAAATATTAACATTTGGGGACCAGAAAGTTAATCCTTGGTAGATTTTTCTTTGATTATTTCTTACCGCTTCATGATGTTTTGCTCTTCCCTCATCAGAAATTGCTTTAGATACTTCACTCATCAATTCTAAATCAAAAGTAGCTGCTAATCCTATGGCTTGAGGGAAAACAGTAGCAATACCCGCAAATCCTACGCCATGGAGCGCTTCACTCCACCAATCGTATTTAGGCATGTTTAAACGCTCAATCGCTATAGCATTATTTAAAAACTGTGGAATCTTCTCATCAAGCGTCAATCTTGAAATGAGATCATTAATTCTTTCTTCAAGAGGTAAATTATAATTGAGATATAGAGGTTTTTCATCCATTTCTATTCATCTACTAATTATTATTCTATGAGAGATAAAAATAATTTAATGTGTTGAAATTTAATTATTTAATCCATAAATTTGCATAATGCTGAGCTAGAAAATAAAAAAAGGATATAAAAATTATTTTACTCTTATTCAAAGTTTTGAGATTTCATTTTCACGGTCAGATCTCTTGCCCGTTTTGAGTACCAGATTAGTAACTCACCAGCATCTTCGGGTTCGAAATATTCGCCTCCGCATAACTGAGCAGCTCGGATCATTAGCTCTCGATCTGGATTCCCCAAACCAACAATATAAATTACGACGTTGGGATTATCAGCAAACATTTTGATGGTTTGCAAGAAGGCATCTCCATCCGTTGGGATACCATCGGTAAGCATAATTATCATAGTTGGCTGACTTTGACCCGGTGGCGACATGCGATCGAATTCAGTGAGGACTTGGTGGGCTTTAACCATTGCATCTGACATGTTAGTCGCTTGTCCATATGCATTGCCTATACGATCCACTATCATTCGAGCAGACTCTTCCAATACACCTTTTTTACCGCTTGCTGAATCCATGTAGTATCCATCACCAAAGGGTAAAATCTGACCTTCATCTGCAAATCGAATGACGCTTACCTTTTCACCAAATCCACGCCCTACTTTTTCGCTTAGAAATAATACTGCTGCAAATGCAGCTGCGATTCTTCGCGGAATATTAATTCCTGGTTTAAAATGTTTTAAAAATTCTTGAATTTCACGCGATTCCATGGCTGCTTTGATTCCTTCTATAGCAGGGGCGATGTTAGTAACAAGCACATCCCTGGCCATCATGCTTCGGCTGATATCTACAATCAAAATAGCATTAAATGGTACTAATCCCGTCGGACTCAAGTTAATTGTTGTATTTGCTGTAACTTGGGCTAATACATCGCCTGTCAAGTCAGGAACTGTGTTTAGAATGGAACACGCAATGTTCACAGCATTCCATCTTAATTTAATTCCTTTGAATATGATGTAATTTGCCAACCACCCTTTTAGCGAATCTACGTTTTGACGAGCAGTAGAAATGATTTCCCACATATTTTCCCCGGCTATTGGAGAAATCCCCAAAGAAATATTTTGTAGAGGAATGATTGGTCTAATATTTTTAGCTATTTTTACTTCAAAACTTCCTATACCCGATGCTTCTAATATTTCACTATCAATTACAATGACGTTATTAGGAACCTCCTCTAAAATATCGACTTTTCCTGCTCCCATTGCTCCAGTGAGTTCATCTTCAAAGGATAAAACATCATCTAGTTTTATTGAAAGAGTGAGTTGAGTACGGGCATTAACTAAACAATATCCCATTAGATTAGGTTGTGATTGAACTTCAAGCATGAGCTCTGAAGCTCTTTGAATAGGTGGTTCGGTGGAATATACTACTATTTGCTGTGATTGAATATTAGTATCTTGTTTTGTATCTCTACTCAACCGTATTTCTGTTGGGCTGATGATCGCTTCATCTATTCTAGCTGACCCCATCGATCTAGTTAAAGGGTCTTCCCAAGCAATAAGTAAGCCCTTCCCAAGCCCTAATTGTTGAATGACAGTACCGCTTAATTGAATCCTTCCACCTTCAATTTTATCATCCACTACAGGAGTTAGAACAATACCTCCTTTATGACTTTGAAGCATGAAAACATCGATTTTATTAGGATAAGGATCTGCTGTTGTAGGTCCCATTCCAATTTCTTGGCTGGGCATACTAGGTACGGGTTGCATTGGTGTTGGTTGAGGCGGAAATCCTACTTGAGGTGTCGGTGTTTGGGCGGGTTGTGGAGGCGGGGGAGCATATAAAGGTTGAGGAACGGGAATCGGTGTGGGTGCAGGCGTTGGTTGTGGAGGCGGGGGAGCATATAAAGGTTGAGGAACGGGAATCGGTGTGGGTTGTGGAGGTCTGCTTGGTACTGGCGCGCTAGTAGGTGCAGGAATAGGTCTTGTAGTCGTTATAGTAGGTGGTGGAGAGGGTAAGGGGGTTAATGAGGGTGATTGTGGTGCTATAGGAGTTCTCGATCCAGGAGGGATTTTGGGGATTTGTAATTTGGGAGCTATAAGTCCTGTACTACTAACTGGACGTAAAACTAATTCTACTCCCGAAAATTCAAGGAGATCTATGACGTTCTTAGATATTTGTGCAGCAAAATCCAAAACCATGCTTGAAATTTCTATTTTTGCATTATATTTCTTATTGTTATCTGGATTTTCTACTTCAACTGAAGCACCATCCATGAGCCCCAATTTATTAGCATTTTCTAGACAGATAACTACCTTATCGCTACTTTTCTCATTAATATCAACAAATATTTTTAGCTCTGCCATTCTATTTCATACCTATTTCTCGATTTATTAATATAAAATAATGTGATACTGAAAGGAATATTCATTATAATCATTTATCCAATTTATGAAAGTATTACATGAAAACGCTACGTCATGGGGTATCGTTTAGAGATTTCTTGTGCGTAGTATCTAAAGACAGTCACGATCTTACCTAGATCTTCTATTTTACGACTTGCTCCCATTAAGAAAAATCTCCCTGCCGAACTCAAGATAATGAACGCATCACCACCTCTTAAAACCACTTCAAGAAGATTATTGAAACCTAATGATTCAATTGAATCTTGTCCACTTTGCATTACAACCGCTGATAAGCTTGAGAATAAATCAGGATCAACGTTATACTCTGGAATGCAAGAAAATGCAAGTCGCAAGCCCTCGCGAGTAATGAGTGCTAATGCTTCTAATTCCGTATGTTCAGTTATATTACCTAAGAATAATGATAAATTATGGGCTTCATCTTGCGTTAAATTACTCATGTTTCGTCCCTTTCATTGGTAATTGATAATTATTTTTTCTATCGATTAATTATAATAATATACTTCAGACATTTAAAATTATTGTTAGATAATCAATAAAATCAACGTTCAACGTTCTAGAATTTACTAAAATTAAATTTCAAAAATTAGAAACTAAGATATATAAAAAAAGAGGATATTAATTTCCTTCAAGCTGCGTCTTTATCTGGTCTTTAAGAATTTCTTTCTTACTCTTAAATTCCATTTTTGCATCGGTTGGCCCTCCAATGCGCTTTAAAAATTCAATAGCTAATATTTTTCCATTTTCAGATAAAATCCTAGGGGAATAATCTTCAGCAAAGAACACACCTTCTGGAATTGTGCCTACCCTTGATATTTCTTTGGTGACTTCCTTTTTTCCCAGAAAAGATTGCACTTTTTCAACAACTGAATACGCGTTGTTCCCGATAATTATAATTTCTCTCTCAAAACCATCAGGAATCTTGATTTCTTCGAGTTTTTTCATGATTTGTTCATAATTCACATGACTTTCCTCTTGCATCATGGTTGAGAAAGAACCTTGACCCTTATATAGAGGCCCCGTATTTTGAGAAGATCTATTCTTAGAACCCCCAATATTCATTCCTGCTGCTGGTTTGGGAACTCCGAATGGATCTTTATCTCTTAAAGGATGAACTGATGGACCGTTAACTGTTGTTGGAGCGTCGGATCTAATTTCTTGAGCTATTCCGCCCTCTGTTTTTCCCCCAATTAGAGTAAGAAATTCTTGTGTTTCTTCCGCTTCATCAAGCGGAACAACTGCAAAGTGCATGCCTACTTGTCCACGAATTTCTTGACTCCTCTTCGCGCCTATAAACTTTGATCTCACGCTACTTGCCAATCCCTTCCATAAAAAGACCTTTCTGACTTCGTCAGCAACTAAAATATAACTTTCATCTGTTTTTAAAACATCTTTTATTGGTCCTTGCGTTTTTATTTCAGTTGTTGTACCGTCGAGATTAATCTTAAAGACTTGCACTTAATCTAATCACCTATAATGTAATCTCTACCTTTTATTTCAATAATTAAGTTAATTAATATATTCTTATAATAATAACAAAAGTTAATGTTAATAAATTTTTATTAAACAAAATAAATTTGTATCGTAAGAATAAACAAGTTGGAGTGAAAAATTTCTTTTTTTCTTCTAAGTTTTTTTTAACTTTAAAATCACTTCATTTATAGCTCCAATCATATCCATGGCTGTGAATCGTGGACCGATAACAGATTTGCAATGTTCACCTATATACCCATTCAAGAATGCTGCTGAACAAGCTGATTGAAATATTTCATTTCCCGTTCCCAAGAAGCAAGCACAAAGTCCTGATAGAACGTCACCAGTACCTCCTATTGACATTTCAGGACAACCCGTTTTATTTATTTTAATTTTACTTTTAGAAGCTATATAATCAATAGAACCTTTGAGTATTAAAGTAACATCTAACTTTTTCGCCAGATCATGTAGAATTTTTCCGCGATTCTCCACTTCATCATGGGGGGGTAAATTAATTCCAGTCATAATTTTCAATTCTCCCTCATGAGGCGTTAAGATGCACTGTGATCCCTTTATTATCTCTAAATGATCCTTAATAAATTTCAGAGCATCTGCGTCCAATACAAATTTCTTGTTGTTTTCTACTAGAATTCGCAATAAATTTACCAATAATTTTTCGGTTTGTGATTCAGTTCCTAACCCCGGACCAATCAATACGCATTCGGCCCAATCAATTAGCCATTTAATCTCTTCAAATGAATCCATATTAAGCCAATCCCCATGATTACTTCTCACGATCATGTCAGGTGAGTAACTCCTTAATACGTTAGAAATAACATCAGGTACGTAAGTAATGACTAAATCACATCCAAATTGAATAGCAGTCATGGATGAGTAAGCGGGAGCACCAGTATAATTTTTTGATCCTCCAATGACTAAAATCTTTCCAAATTGTCCTTTATGATTGTCCTTTTGTCGCTTCTTCAGTGTTGGTAACAAATCTCCTCGTCCTACAACAATACTTGCTTCTATAGGTATTCCTATTGGTTTTACAATAACTTCTTTTATAGAATTATTTGATGATTTAAATCCTGCTTTTTTCCTGTGAAACGTAATCACTAAATCTGCTTTTACAGCCATATCATTTATCTTTCCACTATTAGGGTCCATTCCTGAGGGAACGTCGATTGATACAACATTAAAACGACTATTCTCTTTTTTTAATGCGTTTATCATGGTGATGCAAGAAGAGATAGGCTCTCGTATTTTTCCTTGAATTCCCGTTCCCAATAATCCATCAATAATAACTCGATATTTCAAATCATTCTTAATGAAATCTTTTATTTTTACCAAATTCTTTGAATCCGTTATGATTTTTCGTTTAATAGAATGCTCCAAATTTAGTAAAACATCCCAATTCGATTTTGATTCCCTTGTTCTAATTTTATCAGGACTCCCCAGTAATAATACGAACACTGGAATACCTTGGGATGCCAAATGTCTAGCAACGACAAAGCCATCTCCGCCATTATTACCAGTTCCCGCGAAAATCACTACATTTGTATTTTTGTTTAATTGATATCTATCTATAATTTCCGTGGTAAAAGAATACCCCGCACATTCCATTAATAGGCTCTTGTCAATTCCTAACCACTCTGAGTTGTTATCCAAAATCGATAACTCTTCGGATGTGATTTTTTCAGATACATATCTCTCCATAACAATTAATTTTAAGATATTGAGATAAAAAAAATTTTAGGTTTTGTTTTGAATAAAAAAAAATAGGTTATAATTATTTCAATACTAATTGAATAAAATTAGGTTATTCGGGCATCTTAAGACCTACCATTGGAAATGCTGCTATCCCCTGATAGGTAGATTTCGTTTTTAAATTTAATTCACTCGATATCAACAATCTATACTTCTTTGTCAAAAAATATAAAAATTAGAGATTAAGTCTTCGGCTTCCATGAATAACAGAAATAATTTCTAAATACGGATCTTTAACCAAATAAACAATGCGATAATTATTGTAAAGAATTTCTCTCAAATTAGGATTATTATATTCTGGAACTTTTCTCCCAAACTTAGGAAATTGTTTTAAATGACTTATCATTTCATAAATCTGTTTTACTAAAATTTGGGCATACTTAGGTGAATCCTTTGAGATATAATTAGCAATATTGTCTATTTCTTCAAGGGCATTGTTTGTCCATTTAATTCAACCATTTTGCTAAACGCTCTTTAGCTTCTTCATGTGTGAATAATCTTCCTTCTTCAGAATCCTTTAATCCCTTCTGTATTTTTTGTCTTACATATATTGCTTCAATTATATCTTCCATGCTTACATCATTAGGAAAAGTTTTTATCATTTCTATAATAATTTCCTTTTCTGGTACCATGAGTATTAACCTCACTTAATCAAAGAATCTATTAGGATATATAACCTCGATCTCTATAAATTTTTTGGTTTCTATATTTTTGAAATATATTCTTGAAAAAATTTTTTAGCTATATTTTATTTGAAGATATGTAATCAATTATGATTGAAAACCTCAAGAAATTTCAAGATTTAGGAAAGGAATTTGAGAAGTACTTGCGCCCATCAACTTTTCCTATAGCAATCAAGTTAATTAAAGACATTTCGGAGATTCCTAAGGGATGCAAACAACCCCATATCGACTTAAAACTACAGAATTTTATCTGTCAAAATTTTAAAATGGCTAGAACTTATGGTTGGACTATTGCTGTTACTTCAGATGATTGTGTTTGTAAGGTTGCCCGAGCGATGTATAACTGGGATCCAATGAACGATGAGACGATTGAATTTGCTAACAAGTTTAGTATTGGATTGTATTCAAAAAATATAGAAATTGCCCAAGAATGGAGTAAACAGTTAAAATTTCTTCCAGAAGAATATATCGGAATAATTATATCACCTTTAACCCGAACGAAAATAATACCTGACATCGTACAAATATATTGCAATCCCGCACAATCTACTCGATTGATTCAATCATATCTCTTTATTGAAGGTGGAATAATGGATTTTACTTCTTCAGGAAGAGCAGGTTCATGCCATGAAGGAGTCATAAAAACCTTTAAAACAGATAAACCTCAATTGGTAATTTTAGGGAATGGAGATAGAGTATGGGGTGGCGCTGAGGATGATGAGGTCATGTTTTCCATCCCAAAAAGCAAGCTTGAGCTGTTAGTTGAAGGTCTTAAAGGTACCCATCAAGGAGGGTTGAGATATCCAATCCCAAAATACATGAATTACAAACCGGGATTTCAGACTGCTTTTAAGTCTAAAGCGTTATCTCGAGCTGGAGGAACGCTAGTAAAAGAAAAACGTCATTCAAAGTGATATGATTCAATAAATATTTTAAATATCATGAAGTAATTATATGAATAAAAAAGTGAAAATGCCGATGGTGGGATTCGAGCCCACGAACCTCCAGAGTACATCCTGTCTGACC
>JAGXNU010000295.1 GCA_019894815.1 Promethearchaeota archaeon | reverse complement strand
GTACAGAAGACTTTCCTTTTATCAAGGAAGGTGTTCCAGCTAAAGATAATGCAGAAATTGTGGCCCGGATGGTAAGAATTAGCAAAGAAATGGGTCGTGAAATAGCCGATCCAACCGAAGCTAGAAAAATATTGGGATTAAAATGAAAAAGATGTGATTTTCTCGCTGATTCAACAAACAAGAACTAAACAATCTTATTTAAATCATCGTCGATCTCCCGAGAACGTTAAAAAGCTTTATATATACTATCACTAATATTTTATAAACACATTTACTTCCTACTTTAAGAAAAAGATAAAAGAAGAGTTATGAAAAAATGGATGGTTCTTTATATTTATTTGGTGTTTTTTTAGCTATATTATCTGGAAGTATAAATAATATAGGTTTAGTTCTCCAAAAAAAGGTTGTTAATGAAGTACCCCCTGAAGCAAAATTCTTTAGAAGTTTAGTGAAAAAACCTCTTTGGATTACAGGGCTATTAATGGAACTAATGATAGGCTCAGTTTTTTTCATGATTGCTCAAATTTATATAGGTCCTGCCTTAATACCTGGCTTGATGGCATTTGGTTTAATTTTTCTCGCTATCGGATCTGTTAAAATAGTTGGTGAGACTTTAAAAAAAGTAGAAATTATAGGAATTATTGTAATGATTTTAGCGATCTTTCTATTAGGTCTTTCTGAATTAAGTATAGATATTGCTGGTATAGATATATTAGCTTTTGATCTTGTACTTAACATGACGATTTTTACGATTGCTTTATTTCTAGGTTCATTCATTTGTGAAATTTTACAAAGAAAAATTGAAAAATTAAAAGGTATATTATTAGCAATATCCTCAGGATTCCAATTTTCATTAACTAATTTTTGGATCGCACCGTTAATGGCGGTTATCGCTCATGTTTTTGGAGGAACTGCTACTTTAGGCGAGTTATTCTTATTTATAGCATGTGTAGTAATATTAATTGCAGCAAGTATAATAGGGATTATGAAAATCCAACAATCTTTCCAAGTGGCTAACGCTAGTCGAATGATTCCTATTCAGCAAGTACCTATACAAATTACACCCATACTAGCATACTTTTTTGTTTTTACGCTAATACCTCCTACAATCTTTCCTATCATATATGTGATTATTGGTGTTTCTTTGATCTTACTGAGCTCGTTTCTGTTAGCGAAAAGACAAGCTCGATTAGAAGCTATAAATTAAGGTTAGAATATTGGCAAAAATCATATTCTTTCAACCACATCCGGACGATTTAGAGTTAAATTGTGGTCACCTCATTCATTATCTTGCAACAAAAAGTAAAAAGAAACATATTATTAAGATCGCTTCAACCACAAAAGGTGAATATGGACTTCCTGGTGATCAATATGATAAGTTTAAAGGTGATTTTCTTGCAAAAGTTAGAACTCAAGAATTATACAATGCTCAAAGCATTCACGGAATACCTCCAGAGAATATACACTTTTTTGGTTATGTTGATGGTTTAGTAGAATTTACTAAAGGATTTGTAAATAAGATTGCTGAATATTTAAAGATGGAAAAACCTGATATAATTTTCGCACCAGAAGCAATTTATACGGCTTATTATCATATGGATCATGTTAATACAGGTAGGGCAATATATTACTGCATTCATAACAAGTTAATCGACTTTACTCCAACACTTTATTTTTATTCGACGTTAAGCCCAACATTTTTCTTCGGTTTTAAAAAGAAGAATTTTTCTTTAATCGATCAATTACTTG
>JAGXNU010000294.1 GCA_019894815.1 Promethearchaeota archaeon | reverse complement strand
TTACCGAATTTCGTTAATTATATTGAAATAATATTAAAATTTGATAAAAAATGACAAATGAAAATGCCAAAAATAGTCCATATTCGGAAAAAATATGGCTTAAATCTTACGACGATCATGTAAAACCAAAAATTGATCTAGAGTATTATTCTGTAGCAGAAATGATGAAACGTACGGTTAATAAGTACCCCAATAGTTTATGCTACGATTTTCAAGGTTCTTGTGCAACTTTTAAAGAAGCAGAAAAATATATTAACAGTTTTGGTAATTTTCTTATTGAAAATGGCGTAAAAAAAGGAGAACGCGTCATAATAAATTTACCAAATCTTCCCCAATTTATCATCGCGCTATTTGGAACGTTTTACGCTGGATGCGCTGCTTCAGGGATGAACTTTTTATTACAACCAAATGAAATTAGGTATCAGTTAAAAGACAGTGGAGCGGTTGCAATAATTACTTTAGACTCTTTTTATGAAGAAAAAGTAAGGGAAGCGCTCCAGACGGGGGACACAGATGTAAAAATTGTGATTACTACTAATGTAGCTGATTTTTTGGATTTAGAACCCGATATGAAAGAGCAACTAATTAAAATAGGAAAAATCCCTCATGGAAACGTTGAGCCAATTAATAGTATCAAATATTTTACCTTTAAAGATATTGTGGAGAAATATCCAAACGATAAATCACCTAATGTTGAAATAGGACCGGAAGATGTTTTATTACTTCAATATACTGGTGGAACAACTGGTCCTCCTAAAGGAGCGATACTAACTCATCGAAATTTAATACAAATAATGCAAATAGTAGCTCATTGGTTTGAACCTGGTGCTAACCCCGGTGAAGACATTTACATGTCTGGGTTTCCTTTTTTCCATTTGGCGGGTTTACAATTTTGCCTTCAGAGTGCTTTTATGGGTTCCGCTCAAATTTTAGTTCCTGATCCACGAGATACAAATTACATGACTGGTAAAATGAAAGACTATGAAGGGAAGATCGCACTAATGTATAATGTTCCAACTCTTTACATGATGCTTTTAAAAAATCGGAAATTTAAAAAATTAGATTTAAGCTCCGTTATTGGGTATATCTCTGGCGCAGCTCCTTTCCCTACTAAAAGTATAAATGAATTTGAAGCCGTTGTCGGTCGAGGAAAAATAGTAGAAGCTTATGGAATGACCGAGGCATCTCCAGGAGTAACTATGAACCCCTATCTCGGAGAAAAGAAAATCGGAACTGTTGGAGTTCCGTTTCCTAACACGGAAGTAAAATTAGTAGATGTTACAGACCGAAATAAAGAAGTTCCTATAGGAACACCCGGAGAAATAGCCATTAAAGGACCTCAAATATTTAAAGGCTATTGGAATAAACCAAAAGAAACTGAAAATGCTCTTGTTGATGGATGGTTTTATTCTGGCGATGTTGGTGTGATGGATGAGGCAGGATATATTACCATCGTTGACCGTACAAAAGATATGATAATTGTTAGCGGTTTTAAGGTTTTTAGTGTTGAAGTTGACGATAAAATGAATAAACACGCCGCAATAGAGCTATGTTCAACTGTTGGAATTCCAGATCCAGACCGTCCGGGTTCAGAAATAGTTAAATTGTATGTACTGCTTAAAAAAGGTTATGAAGCTTCAGAAGATGTTAAAGCAGATATTTTAAAATATGCTCAAGACAATTTGGCAAAATATAAGGTTCCTAAATTCATTGAATTTCTCGATCAATTACCGCTAACGACAATTGGCAAAGTAGATAAAAAAGTTTTAAGAAAAATATAATTTCCTTTTTTTATTTTTATTTTTCAATCAATCAGTAATTTAATTTTTTTTCATAAAGAACAACCGCTACGGGTTCGTCTTCCCAATGGGGGAT
>JAGXNU010000293.1 GCA_019894815.1 Promethearchaeota archaeon | reverse complement strand
GTCCGTGAATAGAATATTTTCAAATCATTCAAACTAAATGGTTTCAATTCTTGTTCCGGTTCCATTCTTGAACGAAGTGGTTGATCGGCAATTTCTAAGATACGTGGCCAAATTTCTTTCAATACAGCAATGATGATAACTAATCCTTTTACTTCATTATATAACCTTTTAAGAATTTCAAGGAACTTTCTTTCAGCTGCCTCTCCATGCATTCTATAAGGAGATTCTAATTCATCAAAATAGAGAATAAGTACTCTATCAAGATTTTCAGTAATGATTTTAATCATTGCGAGACAAACGTCGTCTTCTTCCACTACACTATTTATCCCTAGTTCGCTTAACTCTTCGGGATCGAGATCTTCCCCTAATAACCATCGTTCAGCCAATGGTTTCTTATTTTTATCCAATTGATATGTTACTAATGCTTTCACACAATCAGCAAACACACCAGGGAATTCTCTGATTCCTTTTTGAATAACTTCGTCAATTTTTGGCTTTTGAAAGATTCCTGCTTTTTTTCCTCCCCATTTGTCAAAAACGAGGCGTTTTGAAACAATATCGAGTATTTCTGGTCCTACATCTTCAATAATACAAGTATAAACGTGAAGGAGAACTCTTATGCTTGCTGGTGGGCTAGGGACATAAATTATTGTCCAATCCGCGGGTTCTATTTGAGTAACTTCGATCTCTTGATCTTCTGAAGATTGCTCTAATTTCTTTCTGTTTTCTCTTTCCTTATCTTTAAAGGAATGATAAGTATGAGTTTTTCCCGTACCCGCCGAACCTAAAATTGGAATCAAACGAGAAGATCTATCTCGAGAAGTTTGACGAACCAATCTATAAACTTCTCTATCAAAATAACTCCTAGGTCTAGCGATATCTATTTTATCTGGAATATCTCCACGTGAGACAAAATTAGAAAATGGTAGCATTGGGGCTTCACGCAAGACGTCAAGATACATCTCTTTATCATCGTCTGATAATTCACTGTACACGTTAATCTCCTTTATTTTTTTTTTAATTTAGTATGATTTAAAGTTTAATTGGAATAAATTTATTAAACTACACTTTTTTTCTAGAATATATAAGCTATAATATTTTTAGCTTTATGTATTTATATTTAAATTTGTATTTAAAAATTTATTGAAATCATATTACGGGAGAGTTTATCATGCCTAACAAAGATGAATACGAAGAAGATGATGAAGAAGATGAAAACGACCCATTAAATATTTTCAAAGTGTTCAAAGATTCAAATATTTTCAAGGATCCAAATAATTTATTTAAAAATTTTGATCCTTCTAAGATCCTTGAATCAGATGAATTTAAAGATATCTTTAAAAACATTTTCAAACAAGTTCTTCACAACATGCCAGAAGAATATCAAGACATGTCTCCAGAAGATCTCTTCAAAGAATTAACTAAAAATGCACCACATTCTGCATTTTTTAAATTTGGTTTTGATCGCGATGGTAAACCAATAATGCAACCCTTTGGTAAACCAACAAAAGGAATTAAAAGAGAGAAATCAATAACTCCAAAAGTAAAAGATACAAAGGAGCCATTAGTAGAAGTATCTGAAGTGGAAGGGCAGATCATTATTATTGCAGAGATGCCTGGCGTAAGAAAGGAAGATATTGAAATTAAATCAACTAACTATAGTTTAACAATATCTACTAAACCCCAAACCGAAAGCAGGTCTTATTACAAGGAAATCGATTTACCCACAGCAATTAACTCCGATTATGCTAAAGCTCGATACATAAATGGAATTCTTGAAATTAAACTGAAAAAATATGATGAGAAACAAAATCAGATTGAAGTAGATTAAACTAATCTAGTTATTTTATAAATATTTTACCACTATTTTTCTGAAATATACTGCCATTATTGTCAATTTTATCCTCTTCTTAAGTAAAAAAGTTTTTATAC
>JAGXNU010000292.1 GCA_019894815.1 Promethearchaeota archaeon | reverse complement strand
GTACTGCTGAACTCCCCACAGCGGAGATAACATACAATGGTGCCGTTGCATATCCTGTAGGACCTCATGAGAAAGGATTAGCTGATGTCGTTGGAATTGTTCTTTCTCTATCGAGACTTCATATTGGTTTTGGCATGGCAGCAGGAGGGCTTCGTGTTGCGAGGGAAGCTATATTATATGCTCAATTTAGAACTGCCTTTGGTGTTCCTATTGCATCTTTTCCTCTAATGATGAATCAGATTACTGATTTAAAACGTGCTGTCATGAGACAAAGTGCAGGTTCGTTTAAACTATATTCAGAATTTATTCATTTTGGCGAGGATTTAATTAGTGGGATTAGAGAGTTACAACAGATAGATGATGTTGAGGAGCGCAAACGACGATTCAGATTACGTGAGCTTATAATGCTATGCAAAATTGCTGTTGCTGATGAGGCTCCCGCTCTGATACGCATGGCTATGTCTTTCTTTGGAGGACATGGAATAATGGAGGATTTCATTGCATTACCACGACTCCACCGAGATTCTATGATAATGGAACTTTGGGAAGGTCCCAGAAATGTTCTACTCGCTCAAATTCATCGTGATCTTCAAAGGGTCGCTGAATGGTATCCTGCGGAAGACTTTATCAGAGATATACTTGAAGGGACTGATCAGAGTATCGTAGAACCTTTGGCAAAAAAGTTTGCAAGGATTATTTCTCATGAAACTCTTTTAAGGAGTGATGAAATAACATTAAATATCTGCAGGGATTGGCAAGAACTTTCTAACGAGATTGTTAGAGTATATCAAGAACAAGCTTTAATTGACCTTGATTATAAAGAAAAACAAATGAAATTTCCAAGGTTGTTGCGAAAATTTAAGAAGAGAATAAGTGAGAAAAAAGAAGAAGATCTTGTGGTTCTTATATAACCTTTAAAGGTTTTAAGTATCTAAATAACTCTTATTCAAATTTACTTCCACAATTTTTACAAAAATGATATGATTTTCTTCCTTCAGTACCGCAAAAGGTACAAAATCTCGCTGTAAATTTATCTTCATTCGACACCGGGGTAGGTTTTGAAGGTTGGTACGTACTTTGAGGGGTCATAGATGGTCGAGGTGTAACGGATGGTTGAGTGTGAAGTGTTGTTATTGGTCGAGATTCAACTTTAGGTGAAAATTTAGGCTTAGATTCTTCCACATATCGAGGTCTTCGTCGAGGATTAATTTCAAAATTAAAAAAGTCTTTATTTGTTATTCCAACTAAGTAAGTGGGATTTATTCTCAACTCACTTACCCATTTATTTATTAATTTTTTCGGTGTTAACCATTGAATCCCATAACCAAGTACAAGTGAGGCTTCAATTCTGATATACGTGTTAGATTCTCTGAGATTATATGAAAAATCGATAGTATAATCCTCTCCATTTGACGTTAGTGTCATTCCACGGTGAATTTTTAATGTCTTTATTAATTTATCAGATGATAGACTTTCTTCTTCAATGTTTCCTTTATTTTCTGTCCAAAAAGTTAATGTTTTTTCATAGATTTCCTCTATAGGTAAAGATTTAATAAAATAGAAATATTTATATCCCATTTTCTTCACGCTCTAATACTATAATATTATATCAAATTCTCATTAAAGAATTTATACCACAAACATATCATTTTTTAATAATAATCTAAAAATTAATATAAGTGAAAAAGATCAAGAATTAGCCATATAGGTCAGCTTGATCTCGATGGTGATTTTCTAATGATATGGATGAAGTCTAAAAAGAATGAATTTAAATAACTTTATAATAGTGGGTTCGTTTTTTTCATAAAAATATTAAAACTTTGTGTAAATTATGAAAGAAAGAACCCCAGAAGACTTTATTTTACAGGTTCCCAAAGAAAAAAAAATGAATGAGATCTCAAATTTATTTTCTGAAAAACGGGTTTACATTTTTTTAGTCGGAGCGGGAATCTCAATGGATCCTCCTTCTTATG
>JAGXNU010000291.1 GCA_019894815.1 Promethearchaeota archaeon | reverse complement strand
ATTACTGCCTTATGGTACAAAGGATGAAGTTGTTATTGAGGTGAAAAAGTGCATTCATGATGCTGGTCAAGGAGGAGGGTACATTTTAAGCGCTTGTACTGATATTACAAATGCATGCAAAGTTGAGAACGTTCTTACAATGATTTCCGCTGCGAAAAAATATGGGCAATATCCAATTAAATAATAAAAAATAAAAGAAATTATTAAAAGGACAGGAATCGATAGAAAGAAAATTGCGATCGAAAATCTCGAGTTTCCATTTGAAACCACAATTAAAATGGTTGAGAAATTAGGTACGAAATTATGCATTGATACGGCACACGTTCTAGGAGGATTCTCGGGAGAAATCGATTTGGTTGATATTGCAGAAAAGTATTTAGATATCACAGGTGAAATCCATCTACAAGACTATTCTGAAAAAGGACTTATTGATCACGGTGCTTTAGGTACGGGGAAGAACTTTCCACCAGAATTTTTAAACTTACTTCACCAGAGAGATTTTTCAGGTCCTGTAGTTTTTGAACTACCAAGAAGTGAAGCATTAAAATCGATTGAATACATTAAAAAATTTGCTCCACAAATAGATCTACCAAATATTAAAGATCTACCCTTCTATTAAAAGAAATAAAAGAAGGATTTATAAAATCTTCAATTGGTCTTCGAACTGATCAATTTTAAACTGCAATTCTTCAAGTTTCTGTCTTTCTCTCTCAACCAACTCTTCTGGAGCTCGCTCTGAAAATTGACCCTGCAATTTTTTCTCTATTTTGGATTTCTCAAGTTTAGCTTTTTCAAGAGAAGTTTGAATTCTTATTTTTTCCTTTTCAATATCAATCATTCCAGAAAGAGGAATAAACGCAGGTATTCCACTGAGCACGATTCGTGCTGATTGAGGAGGTGGAACGATTTTTTCATCGATTATAAATTTTTCCTCGTCTATGAATGCCATCTTAACCAATTCGTTTTTGCAGATTTCAAATAATTCTTTATTATTCGTCTCAATTTGTAGTGGTACTAGTGTTTTTAACGGGATTCCAAAATTATGCTTAACTCGTCTCACTTCTCGGACAAAATCGGACATTAGAAGGAAACTTTTTTCTAATTTTGAGTCAATGAATGATTCATTAACCTTAGGCCATTGAGCATACATTATCGTGGGCACCGCTTTAATATTACTTGGAAGAGCTTGCCATAATTTTTCAGTGATAAAAGGCATGACAGGATGCAATAACCTATAGAATGTATCTAATACGTGTAAGAGTATTGCTTTTTGTATGTGTTTATCAGAATAACCATCATCATAGAGAAAAATTTTGCTCATTTCAATATACCAGTCACAAAATTCGCTCCAGAAAAATGACTTAATAATTCTAGTCATTTGTAAGTATTCAAAATTATCCATGTGAATTTGTACATCTCGAATCAGCGAGTTTAGCCTGGAAAGTATCCATTTATCAGGGAAATTTAATTTTTCTAACTCAATTTCATCAATTCGATAAATTATTTCGTCAGGATCAATGTTATTCAATACATAACGAGACGCTTGCCATATTTTATTACAGTATTTATGAGCAACATCAATATTTTTGGGATCTAAATTAGTATCTAATCCCGGAACACTAGTTGATATGTTTACATACCGGAGGGAGTCTGCTCCATAATCCTTTATAATTATTAGAGGATCATATTGATCGACATTTTCCATACTTTTACTGATCTTCTTTCCATTTTCGTCTCGAATCATACCATGTAAATAAACAGTATGATATGGCGTTTTTCCTGTTAGCTCGATTCCCATCATGAGTTCTCTTGCAACCCAAAAAAAGAGAATATCATAACCAGTTTCTCTAGCGTCGGTTGGATAGAAGCGTTTATAATCAGGATGATCGGTATTAGGCCACCCCAAGGTTGAAAAAGGCCATATACCACTTGAGAACCAAGTATCTAACACGTCCTCATCTTGATGAACGCTAGAAC
>JAGXNU010000290.1 GCA_019894815.1 Promethearchaeota archaeon | reverse complement strand
ATGCAAATACAATAAAACTCCATATTATTTACTCTTTACATTTAATTAAATTTAAATTAGAGTCTTTTTTAATGCTATGTTGATATAATTAACAAGTATATATTATGAGGATTCCTATAATTATACATTGCGAATTAGAGTTTAAATAAGTGATTTCAATGAAAAAAAAAATACCCTCTGAAGGAGAATTAAAAAATCTAAAGGTAGAATCATGGGGAATTTGGGAAAAGGAAAAAAGCATTTTCGATTGGTCTTATAGTGATACTGAGACTTGTTTTATTCTAGATGGTGAAGTTGAGGTAACTGATTCTGAAACTGGAGAAAAATTAGAATTTAAAAAAGGGGATCTTGTTCAGTTCCCAAAAGGATTGAATTGTGTTTGGAATGTTAAGAAACCAATAAGGAAATACTATAATTTTGGCGATTTGGAAATATAATCGATCATTTTTTCTTTTTTTTTTTGTTATTGGGCAAAGCTTCATATATATAAAACTCAAAATAATTTATGCCTAAGAAAAAATTGTATTAATTATGAGTAGTTATCACATAGAATTCAATGATTTGTTTGAGAAAGCTCCGTTTTCTATAATATTATTGGATCTTAACGGTAACATCATTGAAGTTAATAGTTCTACAGAAAAAATATATGGTTATAAAAAAGAAGAACTAATAGGAGTCAATTACCTAAAATTATCTGTTTATCCTATAGAAATATTACCTCTCTTAAGGGAGAGACTAAAAAATGCAGGATATGGAACTCCTTTAAAACCGGAAGAATTTCAGGTATATAAAAGAGATGGTAGTGTCGCTTGGGTGATGTCTTTCATATCTATAATAAAAACTGCTGATTCCTCTTTAATTCAAGCAATATTAGTAGATATTTCTGAACAAAAAAAAAATGAAACTCTGTTAAAAGAAAGAATTAAAATAGAGAAAACGATTTCGATCATATCCTCTCGATTCGTAAGTGATACTGAGTTAGATTCTGCAATCTTTTCCTCTCTAAAAGATATGGGGTCATTATATGGTGCTACTCGAGCGTCTATTCTTCTTTATAATGATGTATCAAGTTTGGATTTCTTTGCTCAAGTTCGATGTGATAACTCAGTAGAAAATCCAAAAATTGACTTCAAGTACGTAGACCCTTCAAACTTCCCCTTTTTCAAAACGTTATTTGAAAAATTTGGATATATTTTCATAAAGAACTTAGATAATCTTCCCAAAATTGATGATCAAACAAAATATCAACTAGAAAAACTAAAAATTAAATCTTTTTTAGGTTTCCCATTAAATATTAAAGGAGAAAATAGGGGTTTTATTGTGTTTGATAACCATAAAGAGAATTTAAAGTGGGATCCTAATAATTCAAGTTCGATACAAACTTGTGCCGAAATAATCGCGAATGCTCTGGATCGAAAATGGTCTAAGGAAACATTGAAAGGAAGTCATCAACTTTTAGGTGGTATTCTATCTTCACTCACAGAAATGATATGCTTGATCGATAGAGAATTCAATATTATTTGGGTAAATGATGCCGCAAAGAATATTAAAGGTAATGATTTAACTGGGAAAAAATGTCATGAGGTTTTTCTATATCAAAATAAACCTTGTGAAAATTGTATAGGTCTTAGAACCTTTTTGGATGGTTTAATTCATGAATGTGAGCATAAATTGATAGATCTTGATAACAATAAACAATATTGGTGGGCTACATCGAATTCCGCCGCATTAGATATCGCTGGTGAAACAGAATTAGTTATATTAATTTTTAGAGATATCAATAAAAGAAAGGAAATAGAACTTAATCTTGAAGCCTCTGAAAAAGAATTAAAATCTCTTAATGAAATTCTTGTTCAAAAAGTCGAGGAAAGAACGAGAGAATTAAAAACATCAGAGGAAAAATATAAAAAAATGTATGAAGATGTGGAGATTCCTTATCCCTTTACGTTTGACGATGATTATGAGGATCGGGCAAGCGCAGCC
>JAGXNU010000028.1 GCA_019894815.1 Promethearchaeota archaeon | reverse complement strand
GCTATATATAATAAAAGTAGAAGTCCTGGTATACTTCTGATAACTTTAATGCCCTCTGCTAAATCTTTAAAAAATGGTTTTTTGACTTTGTCTAATGTGGTTTTAACTACATTTGGGATTTTTATTATCAATAATGGAGCAATAGCGATTAGAAAGGTAATTACATCTATCCATAGGACTTGTTCGATTGTAAGAATAGCCAAAAGGGTTGCAGCGATCACGGGACCAATTGTGCGAACCATACCTGTGAAAAAAAAGTTTAATCCATTTAATCTACTCAAATGTTCCTTAGGTACCATTATAGGTATTATTGCATTCGTTGCGGGCCAGTGAAACGCTTGACAGAGTCCTCGAACACTGTTAATAATGATAATAGCCCACACGGTTTCAACATTTAAAAAAAAAAGCATTATTATGATAAATGTGGTAAATGCTTGAAAGAAATCAGATAAAGCTATAATCAATTTCCTATTCCAACGGTCTATATAAACTCCAACCAAAGGTCCTAATATCCATTGAGGAAGGAACGCAAAAAAAGTAGCAATTGATAAGTATACAGCACTTTTGGTAATCTGTAAGATCCAGAAAATAATAACAAATTGGACAACTGAAGAACCTAATAACGAGAACATTTGACCGCTCCAAAATGAAATATAGCTTTTAAACGTTTTACTAGTCGCGATTTCACTAATTGTCTTATCTGTTGCTATAGAATCCATGAGAATTATCTATATTTTATATAATAAGTTTAAAAATTGGTTTTAATATTTCTAGTTTTCGAGCTTGAAGTATTATTAAGAATCAAATTTTGATAATAAATAAGAAAAATTGGGATAATCATAAATCGCGAGTTATTTTTTGGGAATACAAGAATGTACCCGGGATAATTCCTTTATCCTCTGCCATCTTGTAAAATAACAACTGTAGAATCACGATCTCATATAAAGGAGCTAAAAAGGGGTCTTTTATATTGTGTTTATAGAGAATTATTTTTGGATTTTTATGAATTTTCTCTAATTCATCATTGAGTTTTTGATTAGTGATATGTAATAATTTGCCAAATGTCCAATCAGAGGTTAATTTCTTAATAAATTCTCCATTAAATTTAAGATTTTTATCATCTGAAGTGAGTATGATAAGTTTTGATTTATCATTCAAACATTCTATACCCCCATGTCTAAAGGTTGAGATGGGGGTTGCTTCTGAGTATGATCTTACGATTTCTTTAAAATTCAATGCGGCTTGATGAGCTGTGACCATCGAGGAACCTCTTGCAAGTATTTCTAAAAACTCTATCTTTTTTCCGAATTTAGGGAGCATTTTTTCCCATATATATTTGATTTTTTGCTTATCATTTAGTAAATCTTCGATTTCTTTAATTAAATTTCGAACTTCTTGAATGTCTTCTTCCTTAGTAAAGAATTCTCCTATGATTGTTTTTGACATAACGTACAATATCAATAATGTACAAAGGTATGTTTTAGAAGTAACTGTGGTTTCTTCAATGTTCATGAATATTTGCAATTCTGTCATGTATGCTAAATAGCTATCGGGATTATTTGTAATTCCTATTGTTAATGGTTTTACATCAATGTCATTGATATTTTTCAATAATTCCCTAATTTCTCCAGATTCTCCTGATTGAGATATTATAACAATTCCTGTATCCTTAAAAGAATCTTGTCTCGTCTTTGGGAAAGTATTAAATAAAAATTCTCCAGCCTCGCGGATTTCAATGGTTATTCCATATTGATTTAGTAAATAATATGGTAGATAAGATACAATGTAGCTAGACCCCATTCCAGTAAAAATTAACTTTGAAATACCGCCTCTTTTAATAAAATCTTTAACTTTCAAGAATTGGGGCTTACTCTCAGATAGTATGTGTTCAAAAGTGCTTTTAAGAGCATCTGGTTGGGAATAAATCTCCGAGAGAAAGACATTATTTGCTTCATTCATAAATTATTATAAAAAGAAATAAAAGATAAAATTAATTTAAAGAACACAGAATAGGAATATTATTAGAGTAAATAAAATGGCTTGCATGCATGGTCTTGATGATAACAATTGTCCAATTTGTCGAATGTCTAGTTCCATCTTCCCGATAAATCCCATTAATAAACCAAGTTTGAATAAAAATGCTTTAAATTCATTTAATCATTTTTTCAAGAACAAACTCTCTGGAAATATGGACTTTGAAGATGATATTACAGTAATTAAAAGCAATATCCGACCTAATTTAATTAATGATTTTCCTAAACCCAACTTAATAAATTCCGTCCCCACTTTCGAAAATAGTCTTTTTCTTGAAAGAATTAATGATTTAAGTATTGAAAAACCCAATGATTTAGGAATATCTAAGAAAATCTTATTGGAAAATCCAGAATTAAATTTGGAAGAAGAATAGATCTAACTTGATAACTCTTTTTACATAATAATTTCTCAAGATAGTCTTAAAAAGTTAGAATCATATTTTGAGATATGTTTTATATTAAATATGAAAGAGTGATTTAAATGGATGCACAAATGGAAATTTATTGGTTGGGCCATGCTAGTTTTAAGATTAAGATGTTTAGTGGTCGAATTATATATCTAGACCCATATAAAGTAAGTAAAGATGAAGAAAAGGCCGATATCATTGTTTCATCTCATTCACACGGAGATCATTTCTCAAAATCGGACATTAAAAAATTGTGGAAAGAAGAAACAATTTTACTAGGTCCAGAGAGTATTGAAAATAGTTTAAAAGATTTTAATGGACAAACTCTAAAGATTGGGGAAAAATTTGCCTACAAAGATTTTTCGATTGAATTATTTCCAGCATATACAATAAAGAAATCAACTCATCCTAAAAGTAATGGTTGGACAGGAACGATTATAGAATCAGCAGGTAAGAGCATTTATCATGCGGGAGATACAGAAAGAATTCCTGAGATGAAAACTTTAGCAGATAGAAAAATAACTGTTGCTTTGCTTCCTTGTGGAGGAACATATACAATGGATTTTGAAGAAGCTACGGATTCTGCAATGGACATTCAACCAGAAATTGTAGTTCCAATGCATAATTGGGGTAAAGATTTAAAGGAATTTGAAGAAATCATGAATAAGAAAAATCCTAAGATAAAAGTAGAGATATTAGAGAATAAAACATTAGCCATATAATTAAGATTTATTTTAAATTTTTTTACAATTTTATCAATATATAAGATTAAAAACCAGAAATAACATATTCAAATTAATTATATTAAGAATTGGTTAATATGGAAATTGATGAAGAACTTAAGGAAAATACACTTGTAGCATATATTTCGATGGAGATCGGGATTGATTCAAGCATTCCAACTTATAGTGGAGGTTTAGGGGTTTTATCTGGTGATACCATTAGGTCTGCGGCAGATTTGGAAATTCCAATGGTTGCTGTATGTCTTTGTTATAGTTCTGGTTATTTCTACCAGTTGTTCAATGAAAAAGGTGAGCAAAAGGAAAAAGAAATTGAATGGAATTATTTTTATGAATTTGAAAAAATAGCCAAACCTATCACCATAAAGATTGAAGATAAGGAAGTTTTAGTAACTGCTTGGCTCTATAAGGTGATTGGTCAATCAGGTCATATCATCCCTGTTTATCTCCTTACCACTGATGTTGAAGGAAATGAAGATTGGATGAAACAAATGACCGGCTCTTTATATGATTCGACATCAAGGTGGAATCGAATTGTCCAAGAGCAAATTTTAGGTATTGGAGCAGTTAAATTGTTAAAATCACAGGGATATGAAAATCTTAAAGTATATCACCTTAATGAAGGGCATGGTTCCTTTTCTATAGTAGAACTTTATAAAAACCTAGGAGATTTGGAAAAAGTAAAAGAACGCGTAGTATTCACAACCCATACTCCGGTCCCGGCTGGGCATGATAAATTTGATCAAAAATTAGTGGATAAAGTATTTGAAAACAGGTTTCCCTCCGAAATAAGAAAGCTTGCCGATGATAAAGGATCTCTCAATATGACTTTCTTAGGAATAAACGTTTCTCGTTATCAAAATGGTGTGGCAAAAAAACACGGTGAAATCTCTCGAAAAATGTTCCCAAATGCCAACATCGACTATATTACTAACGGGATTCACCTACCTTTTTGGATTTCAAAACCAATAAGGAAAATGTTTGAAAGAAAGTGGCCAAATTGGAAATCAAACCCACACTTACTCCAAAATGCTATTGAATTAGATGATTTGGAACTTTTTGATGCTCATATAGAAAACAAATTTAATTTAATAAATTATCAGAAAGGGCATAGTTGGAATCTATTAGACGAGGAATTGATCACCTTTGGATTCGCTCGAAGGTTCGCTACTTATAAGAGAGCGACACTAATATTTCATGATATCGATAGGCTAGGAAAGCTTTGTCAAGGAAAAGCACAATTTTTATTTGCTGGGAAAGCACATCCAAAGGATGTAATGGGTAAGGATTATATTAAAAAAATCTATGAATCGGGAGAATACCTTTATGATAATTATGGTGTAAAAGTTGTTTTGATCGAGAATTATAACATGGATATGGCTCACATGCTGGTTTCAGGAGTTGATGTGTGGTTGAATACTCCCGAAAGATATCGTGAAGCTAGCGGAACAAGTGGGATGAAAGCCGCTTTAAATGGCATATTAAATTGCAGTGTTCTCGATGGGTGGTGGCTTGAGGGATACAAGAAGAATCCAATGGCCGGCTGGGCAATAGGTCCTGATGATTCGAATCCCAGTGATCTGGGAGTTTTAAACGATTGGGATATCGATTCAAATGCGTTCTATGAGATTTTAGAGAATGAAATCATTCCTACATACATGAATCATGAGAATTGGCTACTTAGAAGTAAAAATGCAATTTCATTAGCCGCTTATTTTAATACTCATCGCATGGTACTAGAATATGCAAATAAAGCATATCGCTTAAAAAGGCAGAAACCATGGAAGTTTGCATCTTAATTTCTGTCTCTAAATATTTTTCTTACTTAATTTAACAAAAAATGAAGATAAAGAGATATTATTTAATTGCTATAAATTTCAAATGGTCTTATTTTCACATAATCTTCAGGGTCATTAATTTTTAAATAATGTTCGAAAACTTGGGTGAATACTGATTCCAAAGTATTGATACCTGCAATTAACCCCGCCATATCTTTACTCATCAGTAGAATATAATTTGTGGAAGATTTTAAGTAGTAATCTCCCGTTTCAAATGCTAAATTTATCTTTGGTTCAATAATCTCATCAGCATTTTTTACCGTGTCGTTAGTTGTAAAGAAAACTATTAAAAAATCTTCTGAAATCTCTTCCTTGAGATAAGTATCTCTTATTCCTGAAGCCACTAGAGAATCGCCAGTATAGTTTTTAAATAAATATTGAAGCTTATTTAGTTCCTTTCTAAACTTGTTTTTGTTATGAAAAAAAGCATAATCATTATTGAGTTTCAGTGGTTCACCTTCATTGTATGAAATTTTAGCTGAATCTATATTTAATTCAAATTCTTTTAGATAATTTGTCAAGATAAATTTTTTCTCTCTTGTACAATTTTAGAATAATAATTGTATATAATTAAACTAAAAGGCAGTTTTTATTAAAATTTCTTCTTTATACTTTATAGTTTATTAACAAGAAGGCTTATATGAGTAAAGAAAAAATGAAGTTAGGTAGGATTGCATTAAACAATAATTTAATTCTTGCCCCCATGCAAAATATCAGTACTGCGCCATATCGCAGATTTTGTCGGAAAGTTTCTGATAATGTGGGATTAGTTATTGTACCGATGTTATACACTAAACGACTCGAACAAAATCCTTCCTCTGTGGAATTAGAGTTATACATGATTGAAGAAGAAAGACCCATAGGTGTTCAATTAATTGGTTCAAGTATAGATGCTTTAAAAAAAGCTATTGAATTCTTAGAGAGCTATGAATTTGATTTGATTGATCTAAACGCAGGTTGCCCCTCAAAAAGAGCAATAAAAGCAAAAGAAGGAGGTTATTTAATGAATGATTTGGAGACTTTACGTCAATTAATTCAAACTGCCTTAAAATTTTCATCTCGTCCAGTATCATTAAAAGTTAGAACAGGTTTTGAAAAACCAGTTGAAATCGATGAATTTATATCTCTCATTGATAATTTGGGCTTAGAATTTATTACTATTCACGGTAGAACGGTAAAAGATAGATTTAATGATGCTAAAATTGATTTAGATACAATTAGAAAGATAAAGAAAAACCTATCCATTCCTGTTATTGGAAATGGAGATCTTGTTGATCACGATTCAGCTAAATATTTCTTAGAACACACAAATGTGGATGGATTAATGATCGGACGTGGTAGCATTGGAAACCCAGAAATATTCAACCAAATTGACAAATTTCTTAAAAATGATACTGAAATATCAATTGAAAATGATATAATTAAATGGCAGAATCATATTAAGCTTTATGAAGAGTGTATTGATGATTTTTTAGATGAAAATAATCCCATTAAATATCAAAAAGAATTATTCAAATTTACAGAATTATATCGAAATTCAATATGGTTAACGAAAAATATAAAAGATTCAACAAGTATTAGGAGAAGGATATCAAAGGCTAAAAATTTAAACCAATTAAAGTGCATTTTTAAAGAAGTTATTCAATTTTACAATTCTTAATCTGATTCCGTAAAAATTAAAAGAACGTATATGATAAATTGAATAACTAAAGCAAAACCAATTATAACTGCAATTAAATTTATAGTTTGAATTGCCATTCCTGCTGCTGTGGATGTCAATTCTTCAATGGTCCAATTGAAATTTCCCTCTAATCCAGATATTATGATATACAAATTTAAGCAAAAAACCTCAATCATTAAATAAATGAAAAGATTAAACAAGGATTGCTTCTTTGTCGATTTATGACCTGCTAATCTACTCATCTCAGCAATAATCTACTCATCTCAGCAATAAAAGTTAATAAAGATTAAAAGTTAAAGAACTTTAAATTATTTTTTATATTTTGATAACATTTCTTCTGGTGTGAATACACCATCTTCAGTGATTATTCCACTAACTAGGCGAAATGGAGTGATGTCAAAAGCATAATTTAAGCATTCAACGCCTTCCGGAACGATTCGAATTTTACCAAGTACATTACTTACCTCTGTAGCATCGCGTTGTTCAATCGTCACATCATCTACAGTATCTTGAAGAGAAAGTGTTGAGGTCGGAGCTGCAACATAGAAAGGAATATTATTATCTTTCGCAGCTAAAGCAACTAAATAAGTACCAATTTTATTAAATACGGCATCAGATGATACTCTATCTGCCCCCACAATTACTTTATCAACTTTTCCAAGACGCATTAATAACCCGGAGGATGTGTCAGAGATAACTTTCACGGGGATTTTATCATATTGCAGTTCATACGCAGTTAGCCGCGCACCTTGTAATCTTGGTCTAGTTTCATCAGCAATCACACTTATTTTCTTTCCATCTTCAATAGCGGCTCTTACGGGGGCTAAAGCGGTTCCATATTGGACAGTAGCTAACGACCCCGCATTACAATGCGTTAAGACAACATCTCCATCATTCAATAACTTAGCACCATTTTTTCCTATGTTTTTATTGACTGTAATATCTTCTTGCGCCATGATTTTTGCTTCTTCTACTACTAAATCTGACAAAGTTTGGGGATTGTCCGGAAAATCTTTGATTATCCTCCATACTCTATCTACAGCCCAGAATAAATTTGAAGCGGTTGGTCTTGTATTTTTAATGATCTCCGCTGCTTCTTTCATTGATGAGAGAAAATTATCTTTTGATAGAGATTTAAATTCAATCGTGGCCAAAGCCATTCCAAATGCGGCGGCTACACCTATAGCGGGAGCACCACGTATGTTCATGACTTTAATTGAAGTGGCTACATCTCTATAATCCGTGAATTCTAAGAACTTTAATTCGTGAGGTAAAATCGTTTGGTCAATCATCTTGACTTTATTATCCTCAGTCCATTCAATCGTTGGAATCATAAAATATTTAATTTAGCACTATTTAAAAATTGTTTTTAATAGTAAATACTTATTTTTATTTAGAGAATAGGATGAATCGTGGCGAATTGATTTTAAAACTAAATAAGAAAATTCATTGGACTGACTTTATTAATGAAATGGAAAAGTTCGGTTTCCTAAAGCAAAAATCAGTTTATAACGTATTATTACAAAAAATGCCAATTAATTCTGGAAATATTATGTTGGTTAATAATATAATAGAAGGGGGTGCCGTTAAAGATACCTCTTTACTACATATTAATCCATACGTCATTTTTCGGCCTTTAACTGAATACCAGTTGGGTCATATTGTAAATACCTCAAGAAAATATGAAATACCCCTAACGTTTGCAGGGGGTAAAACAGGATTATCAGGAGCCTATGCTAATTTTGGAATAATCGTTGATCTTGCTGACCTTCATTCAAGTAAGAAACAGTATTATGTGGATTTAGAAAAAGGATTAGTTAATGTTGAACAAAGGGTTTTAGTTTCTGATTTGATTAAAATTATCCCCCATTTGAGTAAGGGCAAATACATTTTTCCAATCCAACCCGCAAGTTCTTTTAAGTTACCAGTTCGAATTGGGGGCATTATTTCAACGAATGCAAGTGGTGTAACTTCTGGTAAACTTGGATCCGTATTAGATTGGTTAATAAGCATTCGAGTACTAACCCCAGATGGAAAATATATTAAAATAACCAAAGAAAATCCAAATTTTACTAAAATAGTAAGAGGAAACGGTTATTATGGTATTATTTTAAGTGCGATATTTAAATTATATCAACCAGAAGAGAATCTTGAACAAGCAATTATCTTCGGAGACGATGTAAACTCAGCATTTAATGGGCTACAACAAGTATTAGATAATAAGATTTTTCCATTAGTTAGTGAATTTATGATTTCTCCATTTAAACTTCCAGGAACATTCGCAAGCTTGAGTGAAACTATAAAATGGGCAACTCTTATACAAGGATCATTTAGTGAAGTTGAATCATTTGTAAAAGTCATGGAAAATATAACAAAATGTTCATATAAATGGTTAAACGATGAGGAATTTGATGATTTTCTTAAAGAACGTTCTGCATTTGCTCTATTAGTTCAAACTTCTGATAAATCATCTGATTATATTGCATTTCCTGGGTTTGAGGATGTATTAAGTCCTCCTAAAAACTTGCCGGAAATTTTATCATCAATTAATAATATTTTTGAAAGAAATGGATTCCAGAAAATTATATTTGGCTATGGTCATGTTAATTTTAGGCGGGGAATGGGATTATTATTACACGTTCGTCTTCCCGTCCCAATTGATTATTTATATAAGGAGAATAGAGATAAGATTCATACCATATGCGAAACGGTTTATGAAGTAATACAGACTTTAAAAAATCAATTCAATATTATACATAAAGCAGAACATAGTCCTGGCCCTTTCAAGATCTGGCTTGAACCTGAATTCAGAGACCTCCTTATTAAAGAAAAAGATCAAGGGAAGGTTTTCAACAATCCACATTTAGTTATTTATCGAGAATTGCTGCTAAATAAATTTCAAAATGAGATTTCAAGTGAAAAAGATTTAAATAGAATTGATCAGAATCTTTCTTTGGGGGATCAGAAAGAACTTTTCATTGAAGCAATGAAGATATATATCACATAAAAAGAGAATAACTTAAAGCAAAAATAATTAGTAATAATAGAAGGAAGATGGCAATTTTATTGGAACATCACTTTAAACTAATAAAAATTAATTTTGGATTATGGAGAAAAATTCATCTTTAAAGGTTGTTAGATCCCAAATAATTTCTTGCTCTCGTAGAACAGACGTTCCTGCTTTTTACATGAACCGTCTTGAGAAGGCTATTGAAGAAGAGAATATAGAAGTTCGCAATCCTTTCAACAATAAAATCAGTCGTGTTTCTCTTAAACCACAAGATGTTGCGGGCTTTGTGCTATGGTCAAAAAATTTTAAAAATTTTTTAAAGAAATGGAGTATTTTTGAGAAATATAGAGCTAAAAACACACTTATTTCGAATAATAAAATCCCTGTTTATTTTCATTTCACTCGGAATTCTATTGTAAAAATCCTTGAACCATTATCGCCTTCTCTTGAAGAAAGCTTTTCTCAACTGGAAGAATTGGTTAAACTTACATCTCCAACTCACATTATGTGGCGCTTCGATCCAATTGTTTTTTGGAAAGAAGATGGAGTTTTAAATAATAATATTAAAGATTTTAAAGAAATAGCATCTCATTTTTCGGATGCCGGAGTAAAAAGATGTACCTTTTCATTTACTTCATATTATAGGAAAGTAGAACGACGGATGAAAAAATATTCGTTTGATTATTATAAACCTAATCTTACAGAGATGATTAAAACTACAAATAAACTTAAAGAAATAGCTAGTAAATATAATATTAAATTATATGCTTGTTGTAATCCTAATTTATTAAAAATACCCCAAATATTCCAAGCTCACTGTATAGATGCGCCTTATCTTAGTAAATTATGGAATGTTAAACTTTCTCTTGCTAAAGATTCAGGACAGCGAAAAGCTTGCGGATGTAATAAAAGCCGAGATATTGGAGGTTATGGTAAAAAGTGGAAATGTCATCATGGATGTCTTTATTGTTATGCTAATCCCAACAATGAAATTTATGAAAAAGCTTTTTTCAAGTAATTATATTAAATTGATTAGTAGAGCTCATGCTGACACAAGTCACTACAATTTTTTAAACTAAGTATCAGTTTAAATGAATCGAGCAACTTTCTCAGATCGTGGAGGTACCCGATAAAATTTTACATCAGGATATCCAATTGTGAATGCAATTAATAATGGTCCTTTTAATTTCGCTACTCTCCTTATCTTAGGATTGCTATTATTTGCAATTTGTGTCCAACCATTCCAACATGTGCCTAATCCAAGTGATTGTGCTGCTAATCTCCCGTATGTGATTATATTGCCCACATTAAATCCTCCCATTATCATATTTAACTGTGAACTAATAAAGATTACATGAGGTGCATCATAGAATACGGGAATTTCATAAATAGCATTCATTAAAGAAAATTGTCTACGAAACATGCGCCACTGAGACTCTTCTTTCTTTAATTCCTCTAGAATGGCGTCTGAAAGGGTGTTCAATGTTTCCTGATTCGAAATAATCGTAAAAGTTTCAGCTCGCATATTAATACCCGTCGTAGCATATGACATGGCTCTAATTACTTTTTCTAAAATATCTTGTGGGACCTTTTCTTTTTTATATCTTCTCGTTGAGCGAAGCGCAGCTAAAGTATTAAAAATTTTGTCATAAGGTGAATATGATTTTATATCTTGAATTCTATCAAAAGTAAATGTATCGCCTATTCCTTCGTAAAGAATTGCGTCCTCAGGACATTGGCTAATACATTGACCACATATAAGGCATTTTTTTCCATGACTATCATATATAACCTTATTACTTTCTACATCCCTGCTGTAGAAATACCCTGGTAAAGGACACGCAGTTAAACAAACTCCACAACCATTACATTTTTCATAATCAATTCCTACTATCGGCATATTATTATTCACTAATATAATATTTATTATAAAGTATGCTTATATAGCATATATAACATTGGTGATAATTTTTTATGTTAGAACAAGAAATTAAAAGCATGTTACTCGAGGGTGGAGCAATAAAAGTCGGATTTGCTACGAAAGAAACAATGGCAGGTGGACCACCAGGAGCCGATATCACTTATTTACTTCCCGAAGCTCAATCTGCGATAAGTTTTTACGTGCCCTTTGATAAAGAGATGATTTTAAAATATTTAGGAAAAGAAGATCCGTCCATACGTGGAATTCATGAAGAAGAAAATTTAGAAATTCATTATATAATTTGGAGAGCGGCTCAACGCGTTAAACATTGGTTGATTGAGCAAGGCTATAAAGCAATATCCGTTATTCCAAATAATCACTATAGAACGGACATCCCAGGATGGCAAGTCACTTTACCCCCCGAGCTTTCGTTAAGATATCTGGCCGTACGAACTGGAGTGGCATCGTTTGGTTGGTCAGGGAATGTTGGCACGAAGGAGTATGGAACCGCCATTATTCTAGGAGGGATCGTTACTGATGCCAAACTGGAACCAACAGACCCTTTACCTGATTCAGAATCATTTTGTGATGAGTGTAAAATCTGTACAAAAGTTTGTGCTTATCAAATGTTCTCTCCTACAGAAGAAACTACTGTAACAATTGGAGGAAATACATTTAATTACTCCAAGAGGATGAATAAAATGCGCTGTTTTCTTACATGTGGTGGATCTAATGGATTACATCGGTCAGGTAAGTTTTCCACGTGGTCTCCTGGACGTTATGATTACCCCGAAAACGATAAAGAAGTATCACGCCTCATGTCTCTCGCAATGACAAGTCAAAAGAAAAGACCTCCTATTAAAGATTGTTCAAGTGGATATCAACCTGCATCTTATGGTGGAAATAGCAATATCCAACTCACTTGTGCAAATTGCCAACTTATTTGCGCTGGCAATCCAAAAGAAACAGCTCAACGATATAAAACTCTGGTTAATTCAGGATGCGTGATTCAAAGTGAAGATGGTAGCCTTGAAGTTTTTCCTCCAAATAAAGCAAAAGAAGTATTTGAGTCTATGCCTATTAAAACGCAACGGCTCTACTATAAAGATTATAAGACCAAAATGAAGAAATAAAAAAAGAGAGTTAGAATAATGAAAATAATGGTATGTTATTTCTCTAATACAGGAAATACAGAAAAAATAGCTAGAAGTATTGTAGAAGGGTTAGAAGGTGAAGATGTAGAGCTTTTAAAAATCGAAGACGGAGATCCTTCAACCTTAAAGAATTACGATCTTATCGTTTTAGGATCAGGTATATATGCTGGGAAATTGCATAAGAAAGTAACGGATTTCATGAAAAATGTATCAGAATATCCTCCGAAATTTGCTTTTTTCAACACTCACCAGAGTCCTACTGCTTATCAGAAGGCTTTTAGGAGGATACTTAAAGTGCTTGAAGAAAATAATTCAAAAGTGATAGGTCAATTTGATTGTGTTGGCGAAAATCTGGGCATTCCAAAGGAAACAACATTAAAAATGCTAGAAAAATTGCCTGTTGAAGAAAGAAAAAAGCAAGAAAAATATCTGGAAACAACTAAAGGTCGACCTAATGAACAAGATCTTGCAAATGCAAAAATGTTTGGAAAATCATTGGTTCTATAATTAATAAAAACTTATTTTATTCTTTTTATTTAGAATAAGTGAATGATCATGGCACATTTAAAATATAATTTATAGCAATATCAAAGTGTTGGACAAGATTATTACGACAAACTACGATTGTTAAAATTTCCTTTAGCTATAAAATACATTAAAGATGAGTCAGAAATAAAGATAAATTGAAAAAATGATGGTGAAATTATGACAAAAACGAATTTAGAAGATTATCAAAAAGCTGGTGTTGAAATATATGATAAATTACATCTTAATACTTATCCAATTTCGATAAAGTATATAAGAGATATTGATAAGGAAATTCCTACGGGAGTTAAAAGACCAATTGATAGTAGAGAAAAAATGTCCATTTGCCAAGCGTTTACTCAAGCACGTAGGTTTGGACAGCAGTTGTGCATTACAGCAGCTGATAATTTTTGCACGCCTTCTTCCGTTGCACATGGATGGGTTCCTCTCTCAATGGAAGAATTTACTGAATCTCAGATACGTCAAAAATGGTCAAAAGATGTTCAAGCTGAGAAAAGAAGAGCTGAACACATTTACGCGAATAATTTTAAGAATATAATTGAGTTAGCGTATCGTGGAGTAATTGTTTCACCATTAATGGAAACTCCCATCATTCCGGATGCCATAATGATTTATTGTGATGGTCCGAAGTTAACTTATATTATTAATGCTTTGAATTATGAACATAAAAGAAAGTATAGAATACAATCAATGTTCGAAGGTTTTGGCGAAAGTTGTGGAAAAGGGGGGCTCATGCCGTTCATTACTCGAAAAGCCCAGATTGTCATTCCAGGTACGGGAGATCGCTCATTTGCGGGAATTCAAGATCACGAATTGGGAATTGGAATGCCTGCTAACTTTATTTTTTATGTATTGGAGAATTTATTTCAAACAGGGGCAGGTCAGGGTTTAAAGTTTCCATTAAGGCAATTACTTCCAAAATTGGACGAAAATTTAACTCCCGGTTTTAGATACATGCGCGAAGTAATAGATAAAAAATTGAGTGAATCAAATCTCTATTAGGATAAATCTAACCATATTTTGAAAGTGGATAGAGATTGAATGAAGAAAACCTATAAATAACATGCAAATCGAAGTAATTACAATTAAAGTAAAAATAGGTGTTAATTATCGCAAAAATTTTAAGAATAGATTTAGAAACAAAAAAAATTGACCATGAAGATTACAGTGATGAAGACGAAGTGAATTTAATCGGAGGAATGGGTTTAGCAACTGCGATCTTCACGCGAGAAGTAGATCCTGAAGTTGATCCATTTGATGGGAGTAATCTTATGATCTTCTCAGTTGGACCATTTTGTGGTACAGCTATTCCTTTCTGTGGTAGATACTTTATTACATCAAAATCACCATTAACTAGAATTCTCGGGGAAGCATCTTCAGGAGGGTTTTTTGGTAAAGAGCTTAAATCTGCAGGTTTTGATTTAGTAATCATTAAGGGTAAAAGTAAAGGTCCAGTTTATCTATGGATAAATGACGGAGTAGTAGAAATAAAGGACGCTTCTGACTTGTGGGGAAAAGGAACTCAAGAAACTGATGAAAAATTAAAAGAATTGCTTGGAAAAAATATTAAAGTAGCTACTATTGGACCTGCTGGAGAAAATTTAGTTAAATATGCGTGTATAATTAATGACAAGCATCATGCAGCAGGACGTTGCGGAATGGGAGCTGTAATGGGTAGCAAGAATTTAAAAGCTATTGCAA
>JAGXNU010000289.1 GCA_019894815.1 Promethearchaeota archaeon | reverse complement strand
CAATATAGATGTTTCCGTAGTATTGGAAGAACCACGGATTGCACCCTTTATTATGAAGATGAAAAAAAATATAGCCCAAGTTTTAAAAATATCTTCCGAAAAGATAAATATTAAAGCTACAACTAATGAAAAGATGGGTTTTATTGGTAGAAGAGAGGGCGCAGCATCTTATTGCGTGGTTAGTTTAGCCGAGTACTCAGATTAAGATAGTATATAGTATATAGTATATACTATATACTAAGAATAGCGTAGAGCGGATAGAAAAACAGTGATGAGTGATGAGTAATTAGTGACAAGAACTGATTAACCAGGTAACCAACTAACTATTTGTATACGCGATACGATATGCTATATACGAAATACGAGTAAATAAGGGGGAGAAGGATAGTAATTATGAAAAAAGAAGAAGTAAGAGAAGAGAAAACAGAAAAAGACGAAGAGATAAAAGAAAAAAAGGTACAGAAAGAGGAGAAAGAAGAAACAAAGGAAAAAGTTAAAGAAGAAGAAAAAAAACAAGAAGAGCATTTTAAAGAACCTGATTTACCTGTTCTTTTTGTGTGGTTTATAAGTATGTTGAGCGGAAAAGCCTGGGAGTATTTGGGACTCATCATGAATCCCGAGACTAAAGAAATTAATAAAGATTTAAAAAAAGCTAAAATTGCTATAGATACTATAGTATTTTTATATGACCAAATTAAAGATGATTTAAACCCGGAAGATTTCAAGCGGATCGAAAGTTTACTGGCAAATTTAAGAATGAATTATGTGGAGAAGTTGAAAGAATCATAAGATTAAAGAATATTAATAAGAAGAAAGTGGGGAGGGTGCAAGAATAATGATGAAAAAATTTTTTCATAAAATCGGTCTGAGTTTATTAATCCTATTTTTAATTTTAATTTTGGGCAGTGCAATAATTTACGCTCAGGACTATCAGACCTACTATAAAAATGGGTATGAATATTTTCTTCAGGGAAAATATGAGATGGCCGAACAATATTATAAGAGAGCTATAGAACTGAACCCTGATTTTGAGAATGCCCATTACTGGCTGGGGAAAGTATATAAACAGACCGATGATTATGGTCAGGCAATAGAACAATGGAAAGAAGTTCTAAGAATCAACCCCAGAAATCAATATGCCTTTCAGAATTTAACCGGCAGTTTTAAGAGCACCTCCAGGGTTCAATCAGATAAGGCGAATGATTATTTGAATGAGGGAATTGAGATAATTGGAAATCCAGAAGAATATCTTTTTAGGGTGAGTGCCCCTTCTGTAGACAGTTTATTAAGTTCCCTCCCTTATTTTAAAAGAGCCGCCGGTATGGAACCGGATTTATTAGAATCTTTTTACTGGATAGGTGAAACTTATCGAGTTTTAGGAGAAAAAAGCACCTGGCAGTTTACCAATTTAGCTATAGAAAATTATAAAAGAGTTATCGATATAGAAGAAACTGCTAACCCAATCTCCTTTGAGCATCCCTCACCATATTGGCGTTCTTACGTGCAATTAACCAAAATTTATAGTTCTTTGGGATTAAAAGATAAAGAGGAAAATCTGTGGCTTCAATTGGAGAAAGCAAAATCACTCCCCTACAAACAGGTTTTAGAAAGAAAAGGATATTTTGGTTTTGACTTTCCTTCACGAATAGAAGTCAGTTTTAAAGATGGAGACAAGATAGAGAACTGGATCTATTCGGAGAAGGATATTACTTTTGCGGTAATCAATGGAGAAGTAGAGGGCGAGAAAGAGAAAGAGCCCGAACAGAGTGAAATAGAAACAAAAATTGAAGAAAGTATACCGGAAGAGAAAGATAACTAGCGTATAGCGTTTAGCGTAGAGCGTATTGTTGCGGGCAGTAAGTGAAAGCGAGATAATAAGTAAGTATCTCGTATCTGGTGAATCGTATCTCGTGAAAAAAATTAGAAGCCAGGAGTCAGGAGCCAGAATTCAGAATATTACAAGAGAATAACGAGGAGTAATACAAGCCTGCCCCAGCGAAAGCAGGGG
>JAGXNU010000288.1 GCA_019894815.1 Promethearchaeota archaeon | reverse complement strand
TTCCAGTAGTATTATGAAGAGAGAACGAATCCTTTTCTTTTACTCCTTTTTTTAACCTTGTAGGGTTTGTTCTCTTGACATTATTACTTCCCACATAATATAAAATAGGATTAAAGACAGGGATTAATTTTCTGCGTGAATATCAAAATACAAAATGGAGGTGAGAAAGACGCAAAAAGCGTATGCAGAAAAATTTGATCCAAATGTTATACTAGATTATTATAAAGATTGGAGTTCAGAAAGTAGTCCAGTAATGATGCTCTTGGATAACTATTATGAATATCCTGGAGCTATAGAATCAGAAGATCTGGTTAAAATGGCTTATTTAAGGAAAAAATACAAAAAAACATCAAAATAATACAATCCTTTTTAATTTCTTATTTTCTAATTTAAAAGATTATTGATTCTTTCTATTGCTTCTTTTATCCTATCAATGGGCTGTGTTAGAGCAAATCGCACATATCCTTCTCCATATTGACCAAACCCAACACCAGGAGTTATGATAACACCAACATTAATGAGTTTCTTTACGAATTCCATGCTATTTAATTCATTTTTCGGAAGACGTGTCCATATATAAAAAGTTGCTTTTGGTTTTTTAGTCTTCCATCCAATTTGATTTAATCCATCCACTAAAACATCTCGTCGTTCTTGGTAAATTTGAATACTTCTTTTAACAATTTCTGGCTTTTTATTGGATTTATATTCATTTAATCCTCTAATTATTGCTTTTTGAATGAAAATTGGGCATCCTGAATCTATTTGAGATTTAACTTTTCGGATTCCATTAATTATTCTTTCATTTCCAACGGCCCAAGCACAGCGAAATCCGGTACAATTGAACATTTTAGAAGCACTATTAATTTCCACATGATCTCTGTTGATTTGAAGTAATGAAGGAGCAATGTACTCATCATAAGTAAATTCTGAGTAAGGGTTGTCATAAACAATAAAAAATTCATAATCTTCTGCATAATCTACTGCTTTTTTCAGAAAAGATTGTGGTGCAATAGCGCCTGTCGGATTATTAGGGTAATTCAAGTACATCATCTTAGCTTTCCTCAGAATTTTAGTATCGATGGTTTCAAAATCGGGTAAAAAATCGTTTTCTTCATTCAATGGCATCAAATAGGGGCTACCATCACATAATTTTGTCGCTCCATTTTCATATACGGGATATCCTGGAGTTGGGACTAACACGATATCTTTGGGATTGATAAATGCTCGAGCTATATTTGCGATTCCTTCTTTACCTCCTATTAAGCCAGTGATCTCGGTCTCAGAATTGAAATTAAGATTAAATCTTACTTCATACCATTTCTGAACAGCCTCTCTAAATTCTGCTTCACCCATACTAGAGGGATAATTCTGATTTGGTTGAACTTTTACTTGCTTTATTAACTCATCCAAAATCACCACGGGAGTCTCTAAATCAGGATCTCCAATCCCTAATGGTATTAAATCAACTCCTTGTTTCTTTTTAATTATTTTTAATTGCTCAATTTCAGCAAAAATATATTGAGGTAGAGTATGAATTCTATCAGCATATTCAATTTTCATGGCATTCACAAAATTTTGAAATTTTTAATTTTTTATTAAATTGTATTAATTTCCTATAACTTATAATCAAATAATTAAAATTCTAATTATTATGAATAATTAATTATAAAAATTTTGAATATATAACATATTTAATATCTGCTAAATATCTAAATATCTGATGTGAAATGGGTCGTAACACGCAAACTAGGTTTATTAAACACCCCCCAAATAACTTTTACTTTCATCCATTTAAAGATGATACATCAAAGATTAAATTAACTCTAGCAGAATTTGAAGCAATGAGATTAAAGCATTATCTTAATCTGTCTCAACAAACATCCGCTTCAAAAATGGGCGTTTCACAACCAACTTTTTCGCGGATTCTAGAAAATGCACATAAAAAAATGACTCGCGCTTTAATAGAAGGAAAGCAAATAGCGATTCATGGTGGTAATGTAGATTTTAAAAAAAGTTTCATAGGTTTTGGTTGCTTGAACTGTAATAATGAATGGGAAGATGAAACTGCTTTTAG
>JAGXNU010000287.1 GCA_019894815.1 Promethearchaeota archaeon | reverse complement strand
CCTCCGAGTTCTATTTCTCGAGGGACTTCAATCGGCATGATCACATTAAATGCTCGTATTATAATTGAATCAGCATTCCCATCCCCCGTTGTATCTACCGTATAAACGCTTTTACTTGGAGGAAATATTTTTTTAAACAAAACTTTCAAAGCAGATATATCATAATCCATAAATATTCAACTTAGCTGTGATACTAGTTACCAATATTGTATTCTTAATCCTTCATTCTAATAATGATTTGTATATTAAAAATCTTAGATATTAAAATCAAGAAATGGTTATTATTTTGACACATTTACGTCCATTCATTAATTTAGATCATATTATTAATAATAAATTTTTTTAGAAATGCAAGTATCCTTCTGTTATAAATAAATAAATGAATGAATAAATTGACGATTACGGAAGAAAACAATAGCCAAGAGGAATTGTATGAAAAAATCCTCTTAAGATGTCCTAAATGCGAAATTCAGACAAAGATAAAAGTACCCTCAAAGATAATAACTCAAAATGGAAATGTAATAACAATAGGTATTCCCGTAGGATTAATCTGTGAACATTCCTTTCAAGTTTTTGTGGATAAGCACTCAGATGTAAGAGGATATCAGGTTGTGGATTTTAATATTCCTAAAACAGAATACTTTCAAAGCGACGTTCTAAAAAATGACCAGAAGGAAAAAAATAGTCAAAATCCCATTACTAGATTACCATTTTTTCAAGATATTATTAACCTTCTAAGAAATTATGTTGATGATAGAGAAATACTTGGAAGTGCCGTATTTACTACTAAAGGAAATGTATTATATTCCTCTATACCAAACACTACATTACTCGACACAATAAAAGAATTCGAGGTCAGGAGTAAAGAAAAATTGCACAGGATTGCAAAAATGTTCCTTGAATTAAGAAATAATCAGAAAGTGTGTTCGGTTTATCTTGAAATTCAGGATTTAGAAGTAATACTGGTCCTTTTCTTTTCTGAAATGGTTAACTTTGCTATAGGAAATATGTATTTAAGAGAAGTAGTGAATAAAATCAATAAATTTACTTAATTTCATAAATTCGGAGATATATAAAAACTTCCTTTTATCAGTTTTGATACATAACTGTTAAATTCCTTGCTGTAGTTTTCGCAGTTATTAAGATCTTGTAGCATTGATATCTTTTCGTCAACAATCTCCTTAGTTATAGCAGATTTTGATGGTTTCATTCTTATTAGGGAGGGGAACAAAAATAGAGTTAAAATTTCAAGTGAATAATAATAAAACTTTTCTAAATAGGGTTTTACTGATTTTAATATTTTATTTATGTCCGGATTCGACCTTGCAGCTTTGAAAATTAAAAACGTGTTATCTTTACTTTTTAAATCCAATTTAATATGATAAAAAAGGGGAATCTCTTGCGATTTCATTATTTTTTGGTATATGTCATTCATCTCTGAATTCGATACTTGTTTTTCACCAATTTTAAGTAAGCAAGATTTATACGTATCTTCTCCAGTAATAATGAAAAGGTCTAGTACATCTTCAATTTCCACTTTTTCAAGAAAGTCAATTAATTTAAGGTAGTTCTGTAGTTTATCAGAAAAAATAGCTTCCATCATTTGATTATCTGGTTTATTTATTGCTTGATATAGATTACGCTGCAAAAATAAATCTAAATTATCATAGTTCTCACTTTCTTCAAAAAGTATACCCAATATACCCTCTTTTTGAGTCGTCCGGTTTATATTCCCAGTGAAGCATGAAATACTTCTGTAATCACTTAACTTAATTTCTAAATGTGCTGACGACTTAAAACCAGCATGTGACATGTAAAGTTTAGAAACAAAGTCCTGAGGTAAAGAAAATGGGCTTGAGTAATAAGAACATTTAATTTTAGGTCCTCTTATCTCGTCGTGAATTAATAAAAATATTCCTTTTGGCATTTCTTTTTACAACCTCTTATTCAATCCATAAGTTTCTGATTTGCTTGGATACTTCTTTTCCTACTGCTTCAATCTCAAGAATTATATCATTACTAAGATCTGTGTTAGTTAGAATGATAATAAGCAATAGATCTTGCGTTACATTATTTATTAGTATATAATT
>JAGXNU010000286.1 GCA_019894815.1 Promethearchaeota archaeon | reverse complement strand
ATGGAGCACTTGGGAATATTTCTGTCTCATGGTGTTCCGAACCTTCAGAAATTTTAGAACTATTTGGAACAGAAGGATCTTTAAAGATAGATCTACAATCCAGTACCCCTTTCACTTTTCAACCTAAAAAATTGCGAAGGAATGCATATCTTAAGGAAGCTCTGGAAGCAGACTATAACATGAAAAAAATTCCGCAACATGAATTAATTGATCATTTTGTAAGTTGCGTGTTAAATAAAAACCAAGAAAATCCTAATTTTCATGATGGTAAGAGAGCCGTGGAATTTGTCTTAGAGTCATATAAGATGAGGACATAAACATATATAATACATATAAGAATATTAAAAAAAAAAATTAACTTTATATAAATTATAAATAAAGAGATTTCTATTATTATTTAGGACCTAAACAATAAAAAGAGTTTTTTTTAAAAATTTATTGAGTGTTAAAAATTAAAATCAAAATTAAAAGTTTAATTTGGATATTGTCATTAATTGGCGGACTTCTAACGCTCAGATTAATTTTTACTCCAGCAGCTTATTATTTTGAGAGTAGTGGGCACTTAATTTTTTGGATGTGGGGTTGGTATGATAGATTAGGTATATGGGATTATGGCATGGCTGAGGGATTTATTTCTGATCCGTTGATCCTTAATATTGGAACTATATGTACTCTATTAATAATAGTTGGTGCGTCCATCATCATCGTTAATAGCATTTCAGCGGCTTTTATAATTAGGAAAGGTAATAGGTTTACCAAAATTGTATTACTGGTATGGGTTTTATGTGGAATATTAATTATTATAGCACCAATCTTTTGGATGACAACAGTACAAATCTTTCCGCCATTCTCACCAATTCCTGTTGGTAGTGACCCTCCTCTTAATTTCTGGAGCGTTTTTTTCCCGGGTTGGGCAGTTATAGCCCCAATTATAACTGGTGCTTTATCTTGTTGTAATATTATTCTATATAAAATAATATTTGTTAAATCATATAAGAAAGCAAATAGAAAAATTTAGAAAAAAAAATTTAGATTTTATCCGCGATTAAATCAATTATATCAATAACTTGAATTTTCTCTCGAACTTCAGCTTCCATTTCTTTATGTGCATCGCTCAAATTGCCAACACAGAACGGACAACTCGTAGTTAAGATTTTTGCACTCGTATCTATGGCTTCTTGTATTCTTTCTTTTGAGATATCAAGAGCCAATTCGGGAAATTGACTTTTTACGCCTCCTCCTGCTCCACAACACCAGGCATTCTTACGGTTTCTTTTCATTTCTACTAGTTCAATTCCCGGAATTTTCGATAATAGTTCTCTAGGTATTTCGTAAAGATCCATGTGACGTCCTAAATGGCATGGATCGTGCCATGTCACCATTTCAGTACCTTCTACGGATTTAAACGGAATTTCGTCTTTATTTAACATCTCAACTAAAATTTCTGTGATATGCTTTACTTCAAACGGTAATTCCTCACCGAGTAATTCAGGATAATCTTTTTTCCAAGTTCTGTAACATCCTGCACATGCTGTAAAAACTGTTTTAGCCCCCATATTCTTAAAAACTTCTATGTTATGCCTAATTATATCTGTTAAAGCTTTTTCGTCGCCGATTCTTAAGGCAACCGAACCACAACACCACTCGTTTTTAGACATGGCAATATCTTTTCCTGCTGCTTTCAAAATTTTCATCATGCTTTTTAACGTATCCACTTGTCTTAACGGCATCGTGCACCCACCAAAAAACACTAATTCTCCTTTGTCCTTGATTTCGGGAAATTCAGTTGTCCACTCGAATTTTTTTGCTTCTTCTTCGCCGTAAGGATTTCTCATGGTATCGTCGTTCATGTAATCAATTAACTTGCCGTGCCTATCAAGGGGGGCAAAACCAGCTTCAATCAAATCTTTTCGCAACGCTTCCCATACTTTTACATGATCAATCCATTTAGATGTATTTAAAACAACATATTCGTTTTGAGACATGTGGCACACTTCGGTGCAATTCCCGCATTCTGAGCATTCGTAAACAAATTCCGCTAGCTCTCTGGAAAGAGGAATCTGTCCTTCTAATATACTTTTAAGAACATTCATTCTTCCTCGAGCAAAATAAATTTCAAAACCTCCTTCTCCCTTAGC
>JAGXNU010000285.1 GCA_019894815.1 Promethearchaeota archaeon | reverse complement strand
GTTTTTAATTTCTCTATTACATTTTCGATAAAATAGGTTTTTCCACTCCCAGAATATCCAAAAAGGCTAATTACTTTAAAATTCTTCACCCTTATTAATAATAATAAAATCTTGAAACCAAGAGGCTTTAATTAATGCTAAAATAAATATATACATCAAATTTAATTATTTAGATATAGAATATATTGATATAAAATATAAAGGTAATTCGCATATCATGCCAAAAGAAATCATCGTATTTGATGCTAATTTTTTTATTTGCATGCTTTCTATACATGCAAAAGATGTGTTAAGGAACTTAGAAAAAGCAGGAAAAGACTTAGATTTGGATTATTACATATCTGAAGTCGTATTTGGGGAAATCAAAGGACCACATACGTACAGAGATAGATTAGCTCGATTTGTTAATGTTGAAAACGTTACAGACTCAGAAATTACAATCGTTAAAGATAATTTGAATAAATTTAATGTAAAATTTCCAGCCCAAGACCCTGATCTCTCGTTACTGGTGTTAAGTGAAAGGTTAATAGAAGAAAATCCAGATATAAAAACTCATTTGGTTACGGATGATTTTAAATTGGCGAAAAATGCTTCACTTTTGTTTAGAAATAAATTAAACATCCTTTCACTTTCAAGCTTTTTATTGAAAGTTCAAAGAACCATACCTGATAAGCTATTAAGAGCCTATTTTAAAAATATTTGGAAGAAGAGTTTAAACTACACTTTGTCATACATGATAGAACGTTCTAAAGTTTATCCCGCTGAACAAAAGATTCAATGGTTAATTGAAAGAGCAGTATCGGTTACTGAAGATTCCATTCTCGCAAAAGATGATGCTGTTAAATTTAAGATAGGTAGATCAAAATATATTGAAGAAATTGAAATAGCTGAGAATTATATTGAAAATCAAAATTTATCAACTAGTAAAGAGGAAATGGTAACAAGTATCATGTATTTCCTTGAAAACTTAAAAATATCTCGGGAATATGTAAACAAAGCACGTGAAGCAATAATCAAAAATGAAAGTAAAGATGCGGTTTCGTTCTTGAAGAAAGGTAATGGATTTTTGGTTTCTCTTTTACAATTAGCAGCAGGCAAATTAACTACCATGAAAGATTATGAAATCGTACAGCAATTAATATGCTCTGAAATTTCAAAAATGGAATTTTTACGGGCATTCTTATTAGTTACTCTTGGTCGCATTAACAATGCTATTGATTCTCTTGAGAGAGCTGCTTTATTTTCAACCATTATTCAAAATTATCACACTTGTTTGACTTTGAACTACTTAAAAGCTTTAATCTTACTATTTCATGGTCTCTATAAATCAGCGATTCGTCAATATAATTTTACGGAAGAATTATCAGATATCTACAATGATGATAAATTGAAGTTAAAGTGTGCGATTGGGAAAGCAATAGCTATATACATTGAAGGTGAAGATAGAGAAACTGCCATGGGAATAATGGAAGAAATATCTAATATGGACTTGGAAAAGAATTTCTTAGATGCTATTATTGTATTTAGTGAGCTTGGAGATTATTTCTTAGCATTGGGGCATTCTCAAATCGCTGCCAACCTGTATAATGAAGCCCTTGAGATAAGTATTGATTATAAAATGAAAATCAGGAGCGATACCCTAATTGAAAAATTAAAAAGGGCTTACATTGCTACAGTTTTAAATGGTTATTCAGCTGAAGACATCATGGTTGACAAATTAGATGTACTACTAGGTAAGGCTTATTCCGTAAAGGACGTGGAGAAGTATAATGAACAAATTAAAAAGATCGCTAGTTTCAACATACTATTTTACACTCCTTTTCCATACATAACTGGCAAGAAGAAACACATACCCTATCTAAATTTACCGAAGGAATTACAAGATGATTATCTTGAGGTTGTTCACTTCGATAAGGTAAAAAATGAAGATGTTAACCAATATTTATTCATAGTCTCTCATTATGAACTGGGCTTATTAGGTGTCTTATTAAAAACACACGATACTATCATTGGCATAGCAGAAAATTACACGCTTAAATTGAAACCTACATCAAAGGTGAAGATCTATAAACCGTCAGAAAAATTAAAAGATACATTTTTAATCCGTGCGATGATTGAACCGACCCAAATCGATCAATGTGAGATAATTTATTC
>JAGXNU010000284.1 GCA_019894815.1 Promethearchaeota archaeon | reverse complement strand
CTTTTAGACCAGAACGAATCATTCAAATGGCTGAAGGATTAGCTCTTGATCATAATGAAGTTCTAAAAAATATCATATTTGGCAGAGCATATAATTCAGATCATCAAGTTCTCTTGGTAAAAGAAGCTGCAAGTTTAATTAAAGAAAAGAACATTAAAATAATTATAGTAGATTCTATAATCGGTCATTTTAGAAGTGAGTATGTTGGTAGGGGAACTTTAGCAAATAGGCAACAATTAATTAATGTTCATCTTCATGATCTATTAAGATTATGTGATATTTATCCTGATTTAGGAGTAATGATTACTAATCAAGTACAATCAAAACCAGACGTGTTTTATGGAAATCCATTAAGAGCAGCTGGAGGTAATATTATTGCCCACGGTTCTACTATAAGACTCTATTTGAGAAAGGGTAAGGGTGAACAGAGAGTGGCTAAAGTCGTCGATGCTCCTCACTTGCCTGAAGGAGAAGCAGTTTTCAGCATTACTGAACATGGAATTTCAAATTAAATTTATTATTTCTGTTATTCTTTAATCCACTAACATGAGACTCTAATCTCATTTTATTTAATAATATAAAATAAAAAGTAGTTAAGAAAAATATTATTTCAATTTATCTAATTCATTAGCTTTATTCGTTAGTCTTTTTACTTCTTTCGTCATGTCAGTAACACCTAATTTAAAAATCTCCGAAGCAATTTTTGAAGCTTCTTTAAATTTCATGGCAGATTTAGCGTAATCTTTTTTCTTCAATGCTTCTTTTGCTTCTAATTCCTCTAATTTCTTTTGGTGTTGTAAATCTTCTATAGTAGTTTTTCTTATATCTTCCTGTAATTTGATGAACTCGTGCGATAGTTCCCAATTAGAAGCAATAACTGCAGCTCTACGATACGTTTCAATTGATTTTGGATAGTCTTTTTTATTCTTTAGATTGCTTGCTGCTTTTGTTAGGATTTTTAATTGTTTCTTAGCAGTATTCTTATCTTCTATTACGGTTGTTCCCACTTGTGATTTTATTGGAGCAGAAACTATCTCCTGATGTGATGAAAAACTTGTAAGATAAGCTTCTCTCTCAGCATGACCCACTTGAGCCAGATCAGAAACCAATTTTTGTTTCTCTTCATTCGTTAAGCTTGTTAATTGTGAGACTTTCTGATTTATGAGGTTTACTTCTTGTTGAGATATTGGTTGAGCTTCTATCATAGAAATTTCAATTGGGATCAACATCTTCTTGTCTCTTAACTCTTTAACACCCATAAATATTTCTGCAGTATCTTTATTTGTTGATTCTGCGGCTTCTTTAAGTAGTGTGGCAATGAAAAAGAATTTTCGACCAGCTTCTTCGCAACAGTTATGAGCAGCCTTCAAAACATCCTTTGAATGAGTTGTTTTTAAATCTTTAATATTTGAAAAATCGTAGGATATCTGGTGAGGCAATATTATGGATGTGTTTAAAAGATCATCAACTAATTGACCGGCATTCATGAAGTGATTTAGCTGTCCTCTCCATTTTGGTAAAATATCTTTGTACGTGTTTTCAAAAGCTTCGATAAATCGCTTCAAGTTTCTTCGAAGTATCAAGGATCCTTTCTTACCTAAAACTAAGGCAACCCTAATATAAACTCCATCCGTAAGCAACAGCATCTTATCTCCATAAGAAATTTCATTTAACGCTTCTTGTGCAACCATTTCCTTTCCAAAAGATGATACTGCTGAAAGAAATCCACCAATTAACTCCGGATCAATTTCTTCAGAACCGTATGATTTAAAGTAAATACAAGTTCCCGTTCCTTTGTATAAGACTAATATGTGCTCTAGATTAATAGCATCATCAAAGATGGTTTTTACCTCGGTCAAAATCCGTTGTTTCTCACGTTTTTTAGGAAGGATAGCTCCTCTATAAACACCTACAGAAACGCCAGAAGCTAAAACCACAGCCCCGATAAGAATGAAATAAGGAATTAAATCTGCAAATGAGAATGCCGGATTTATATCAATATTGTCAATATAAATAGAGGATGCTTGATGATAGTATTCAGTTTCGAGGAAGACAGTAAGATTCATATTAAGGGCGTTAATATTTACCGTGATCTCAAATTCAGATTCACCTGTAATGTTTGTTATGATCGGATTTAAAGTAACAGAAGCAATTCCAGAGGGGTAAGGAGTTATGTTAATCTCTGAACCTATTAT
>JAGXNU010000283.1 GCA_019894815.1 Promethearchaeota archaeon | reverse complement strand
AAACCCTCGGGAGCTTGTTTTGCCTCACGTATTCCTTATAATCAAGTAATAACAGAGACTAAATTGAAGATGGTAGAAAATGCAGAAAAATTCTTAAAGGATTCATTTAATTTAACACAATTAAGAGTAAGATATCACGATGAAAAGATAGCACGTATCGAGGTCTTGAAAGATGATATTGAAAAAATTATTAGCGATAAAACCAAAGAGAAAATTATTAAAAAATTCAAGGAAATTGGATTTTGCTACATAACAATAGATTTGGAAGGATTTAGATCGGGGTCTTTAAACGAAATTCTTTCCATTTAAAAATTTGAAGATTCTCCTTGAATATAATCGATAATTTTCCTTCGTTTATTTAAAGATTGACGAGCTGCTCGTTCTACATTTTTTTCCATAATATCAATTGTTTCTGGAGTTTCTTCACCTATCTCTTGTTTAATTTTTGTATAAGCTGATTCTCTAAATCGGGGTAAAACATTTTTCTTTCCCTCTCCTTCAAATATCATCGATACATCCATTGAATTATCCACATACCCTATTTCTTTACATTTAACGTTGATTTCGTTTAGATCACTAATAATTTGGTCAGAGATTTCACTAGAACAGTAAATTAATAGAGCATCTAAAGACACCCCTAAATAATCAACCCCTACAGATTTTAACAAATTTAATACGATGGGATTTACTAGACTTCTTACTTCTTGTTCAAAAATAGTTACCCCACATTTTGCTTCATAATTGATTTCATATAAATCTCCTCTCAGACCTCCATTAGTCACATCACACATGGCACGAATTTCATCCACATAATCTGAATTTAAAATTTTCTCACAAGCTTCAAGGAATTTAATATTCATGGTTTCTTTAACAACCTCATGGTGGCCGGAATAGATTGCGGTTGTTGAAATTGTACCTCCCCCCGCTCCTTCAGTCATTAAAATCTTATCTCCTTCTTGGATATTTCTTCTTGCCAATAAATTTTTCATCGCTAATCCAATTGCCGCAATTCCTCCAACAAACCGGTTTCCAATAACCATATCTCCACCAATCCTTAAAGTTGAACCTGCTGTGATTGGAACTCCTGCTAATTCTGAAATTGTTGAGACACCTGCCATGAAATCAAAAAGTTTTCCCACATCTGCATCATCGCCTAAATGAGCATCAATCATTATCGAAATTGGTTTCGATCCTTTGACATAGAGATCACGGAGAGCTGCTCTCGTCACGTGAAATCCACAGATGAATGGAAAGTCGCTAAGACGTGAATGAATTCCTTCCATTTTTGAAACTACTATTAAATCCTCATTTTTTATAGGTTTTTTAAAAATTTTTTTTATTTCACTGACACGAATAGCACCTGCATCATCCAGAGATTTTGGTGAGAGAAAAGCCTTAATTTCAGTCTCTGACACTTCACCAAGTAATTTATGAACAAAAAAATCACCTACTCCTCGACAACCAACCCCCTGTTTTCCAATTGTAATATTAGCCTTTTCAAATTCTAAAATCTGACTAATAAATGGATCTGAAACCAAAGCAGCATCGCTTTTTCTACATTCTTCTAAAATCGCCTTAGCAAATCTCAAAGCTAAGTTTTCATTAATATCCTTGTAATCAGAATACTCTTGTACTAATCTTTTAAGAATTTCTTCATCTGATTTCCCTTTTTGAATTAACCTTCTTGTTAAACCTTCTAAATCACTCAAAAGAATTCACTCACTATCTTGTTTATCTAGTATAATTTATGAAACGTACTGAAATTTAATAAATTATCGTGAGGAAAAATATTTGGAAAAAGAGTATTGTTATTTTGATTTTCTAATGAGAAAGATTGGAATATTCCATATTTAATGCCTTTTCAATATTTTTAAATAACCCCTCTAACGAAAATGGTTTATCTTTAAAACTGAATGCTCCTATAGACAATGCTATCTCTTTAATAGTTTTATCTGCACTTGCAAATATGATTTTGGGTCTGTTTTCAGTAGAATTTGCTAATATCTCTTTTGAGGCTTCGATACCATTCTTAATTGGCATTCTATGATCCATTAGGATAATGTCAGGCTTATTTTTGAAATCTTTGTATAATTTTACAGCTTCTTCACCATCTTTCGCAGATCCTATCACATTATATCCATTTAAACTTAAAGCTTTCTCATACAATAGCCGTAAAGAATGATCATCTTCGACAATTAGGATATTT
>JAGXNU010000282.1 GCA_019894815.1 Promethearchaeota archaeon | reverse complement strand
TCTCTTAACTGCCCTAAAAAGGCTTTGACTAAATGATTAAACTCTCTCTCCATAATAACATAATATCTTAATCAAATTATATATATTCCTCATAAATGATATTTTTTTAAGGTATAATTTGATCATTACTTATTGTTATTCATTTTTTAATCCAATTAAGTATATATTCTATTGTTATCCAAATTAGAGGGTTCCTTCAATGAAGAAAAGTAAGATTTTTAATATTTTGTTAATTTTTATTTTATTGGTTATTAATTTAGACGTTAAATCTCTTGAAAGTTTTGCAAATCCACTTCCAGGCCCAGAAATACTTGATATGGGGGGTATTGTTTATGATAATAATAACTCTTTAAACTTAGTCAATGCAGATGTAGTTTTTACTATAGATTCTACAGATTTTCAAAATAATATTTCTGTGTTATTTGAAGGTAATTACACTATTCATAATCCTACAAATACTACAGCAAATGTGACTATTTATGCCCCTTTTTCATTTCAGATGTCTATTATGGAATCGGACTGGCAAGTGGAAGTAAATGGCACTCCTACCGAATTTAGTTTTGTTTGGGCTTATTCACTTAATTCTAATTTATCATCTTATTTCGAGGATTTTACCACATATATAGCGTTCTACATAGTAATTAACACTACTATTTCAAAAGAACAATTTCAGGATATTTCGTATAGATTTTACAGAAATATGGAAAATCCATTATATTACACGGATTATTACTCAATTCGCTATATATTAGCTACTGCTAGAGCATGGAAAAATAATATCACAGAGAAAGTCGAATTTAAAGTTCAAGGAAAAATCCCAACTTCCTATTCTGAATATACTGAAAAAGCATGTAATATTTCAACTATTCCTAATGGGATATCTTATAGTTGGAATTGGGATAATGAAAGTATTAATGACGATTATGTTGGGATAAATTATCTTGGAGGATTACTTAAACCCGAAGAATTACTTTTCTATATAATATTGTTGGGAAGTATTGGTATAGGAGGAGTGACTTTAATCGTATTTTTGATTGTAAGAAAAAAGAGAAAAGAAAAATCGTAACTTATGTCTTATCATTTCGATAAATGACAAAGTTTTGAATCATGAAGATCATGAACTAAATAAATAAAAATAAAAAATAAAAAAAAATCTCTATTGGGTTTTATCTGTACCCAATATGTTAGATCCACAATGGGCGCAAAATGCTGCTTGTCGTTCAATTATCGATGTGCAGGTAGGACAGACCGTTTTATACTCGAGAGTAGGGGGGATGCTCTTGATAATATTTATGAAACTATCGTTCAACGTATCATGTAACACTTCAACAATTTCCTTTCTATCTTCTTTTGGATAAGAACGAATATACACTGAAGACAATTCAATTAAGAAATTTTCCACAAACTTTAGTTGATCTGCAAAGTTCTTATTGACTTTGAGCTTTAATAATTCCTCTCCTGCTTCAGTTAAGCTGTAAACTTTCCTAATTGGGCCTATCGGGCTCTTTACCATTCGAGAATCTAAAAATCCGTGTCTTTGCAATTTGGAGAGAATAGGATAGACCGTTCCCGATTTTGCCTCCCAAGTTCCTGCAAAATGTCGATTCAAGTTCTGGATTAGATCATAACCGGAAAGTGCTTGACTATTGAATATTGTCTCAATGATAGTGAATTCTAATGGAGTAAGTTTGGTTTTTTTTCCAAAATTCTTAAAGAATTCTTTCTCTAGATCGTCTCTCAATTCTTCAATCGAATCTTCAAGATCTAAAAATTTGTTTAACCACATTGGATATTCACCTAAAGAAATTATTCTTTATGCTCCATGCGTTTTTTCATTTTTAAGATTTCCTTTTCAACAGATTTTTCTCTCCTGGATTTCAGCCCACCTTGATCATCAACAGAAGCTCGATGAAATACAAGAAAGGCAATGAAATGGATTGCGAGACCAGTGCCCCAAAATAACGTTGGAATTAAAAACCACAGAACATGATAGGTTAAGAAATTAATAACGCCCATGAATAGAACCGAAAAGATGAATGACACGAAATGAAATATCACGCCTCTCTTTGCCATCGGGTAAACTCCCCTTGCATAGACAAGATACGCTGTTATGTGTTCAGCCACACCTATCGTCCATCCCAAAACAGGGAATAGAAACCACCAAACCATTGGAGTGAATAGCATATTAATAGAATATAAAAATGCCGAAACTATCACGTAACATCC
>JAGXNU010000281.1 GCA_019894815.1 Promethearchaeota archaeon | reverse complement strand
TCCTGCGGGGTTCCTAGCTTGCCAAAATAATTGATTTTGTATGTCAGTTCCACTGAAAAATGGCGAAAGGTTAGGATGTGAGTGATACCATCCACAAGAAAACCATCCACGATCTCCAAACTTCTCAAATACGCGGGAATCTATCCTTTCAAAGGATCCTAATTGTTCTGAAGAATATCTCACTTCGATCGCACCACCATGAGAAACTGGAACGGCATCTTCAATGACTAAAAATTCTTTATCTCCTTCTTCAGTTTTAATATAACCAATTAAACCCCCCATTACTTCCTTACATTGGTTAGGATCTATTATTTTTGAACCAAAACGGAGCACGTGAATGAGCATCTTATAATAAGCTAATGATTTTATAATTACTGGAAATTCTTCGCCAACTTTAGGCATGATATTTCATCAAATTTTTTCAGTATTTTGTAGGTAACTTTAATTAATATATAATTTAACTCATTTAAATTTTGAAATTTTAATTTAGCAGAAAAATTTCTCTCAAGATTTTAATAAAAAATAGGGTCCACTTTATTAAATAAGAGAAATTGAGGATATTTAGACAATTTTGTCTAAAAAACTTTAATTTATAGGCTTACCACAATATGGGCAGAATTTCCAATCCAAGTCTTTACCACATGAGTGACAAAATTTCGAAGGTCCTGCTTCTTGAGCTTTTGGAATTGATGGGAGTTGTCTTGTAGTCTTGACTGTGGATCCACTTGCACTTGCTTTTAATCTTTCTTCTTCCTTCTTAGCCGCTAATCTTACTTGAAAAGCTTCTCTTTTTTCAGCCTCTAACTCATCAGCCGATTTCATTCCCTCTTCTTTTACCCAACCATGAACTTTAGGTCTTTTTAATTCGCTTTCAGGTACTTTTTCTAACTCAACATCTCGTGTTTCAGAAACAGGTGCCATAACTTTTTGTTGTTCCCTCTTTTGTCTTGCTTGTTTTACCAAAACTTGAGTGGTTTTCATGATTTGGTGAGGATTTATATTTGGGATGGCAATCGTTCTAAGTACCCATCCTACAATCAGATTTTGGTTTGGAAAGCCTAGTTCTCCAGAATCTTCATCTTTATAGATGTATGAATCAATTATATTATTCCCCTTCAGAAGTCTTGAAGCCCATTTATCGTTGATCAATCCCAATTGAATTCGATAAGAAGTACCTGGTATTCCAAGCTGACTACTCAGAGGAATAAAGCCTTGCTCTGTCATTTTAATCAAATAATTATTATTAGTTATTTAGATTATGTAATAATTTGAATATAATCTTTTTAATTATTTAGATTATGTAATTTTGAATTTAAATGTGTTTGCAACTTCTGAAAAAATAAAGATAAATATGAGTACTGGTATAAATTTATCAAGAATTAATATAACAACGTGATAGAAGAATGACTGTTATAATCCCTAAGGAAGCGTATTATTCCATCGTGGCTGCGTGTTCGAGATTTGCAAATATTAGGATTCCAAGAGATGATTGGTTAGAAGTTAGTGGTATATTTATAGGTAAAAACGAGGGGGATGATGTCATCATTACAGAGGCTTATCCAATAATGCATCAAGAATTAGATAAAGACGCAGTTATTGATCAATATAAGTGGAGCGATGAAGATTATGAGGCGCTATACATTATTGATGAAGAAGCATTCTCAAAAGGAGAATTTACCGTTGGATGGTGGCACAGTCATCCAGGCTTTAAAGTAATGATGAGTCATATCGATATTAAAACAACATTGAGTTTCCAAACAAATAATCCATTAGCAATTTCGTTGGTTTTCAACCCTGAACGTCTTATCCGTCAGATCGAATTACCAGATAGAAAAGGAGATCCTACAATCCAACTAAAGCACGATCCTGGATTTAAAATCTTTCGATTAGATGACGTATCTAAAGGAATAGTCGCATCCTATACCTCAACAGATTATAAAATTTTAGGATTCGAGACAATGGATCAATTAATTGCTCAAACGCAAAAATTCATCATAGACATAACAAATTTCTTTCCTAAAGAAAATCTTTTAGGCACGTATGATCAATTTATTACAGATCGAATCAATGAACTCAACTCAATGCTACTCGGAACAGAAGAATATATGAGAACATTAATTAGAAAAGGAGAGTCTAAAAGAATACAAGAAGTTCTTCAGAATCAAGTTCGTGACATTCGTAAATATGTTGCAGAAACTTTTATTAAAATTGAATACATAAAAGAATTCACCCAATACCTAGA
>JAGXNU010000280.1 GCA_019894815.1 Promethearchaeota archaeon | reverse complement strand
TATTTATTCATGGTTAAAGATATCATGATTGCTCGAGTTCCAAATGATAGTTTATTAAAACATTTCAAAGATACCAATAATGATCTATTTGGTATTTTTCAACAAAAATCAGCAGAGTTCTTCTCGAATTATGACCCATATACACAACCCATAGAAGAAACCAAAAAGATTGCTTCGATCATGTTAAATCCAGATATTTATGATTTTTTCATGCTAATGAGAAGCAACCATTATCCATTGGATAAAATCCCTAAGGTCTTCAGCGAGTTTGCTATTACGGAAATCCTATTAGATAATTTGAAGAAATTGAATATAATTACAGAAATTAAAGATGAGAACAAAAGAAGCTGGATATTATTACAGACTAATATACTACCAATCACTATTTTCCCTGAGTTTCTCCTTCCAAAAATTAGAGAAGCATATAGAAAGGAAGAAGAAGATGGAAAAATCACTATTGAAATAGCAAGGAAAGCGTTGAATTTGCTGGAAGTAAGTTACCCTGAAAAAATAACATTTTAAATGAGGAGATGAGAAAAGTTGTATTTATTTAAAGAGAAAGATGAAGTCGAAATTCCCTATACATGTAAGTTATGCCTTAATGAGCTCAAATTTAAAATCAAAGCAGATGAATATAAGAAGGTTTCGAAATTTCCAATAAAGAAAGAAATCGAACATGGTGATCCTGCTCATATATTGATCGTGTATTTTAATCAATATTTAGAAGTTGAGAATTTTAAAATCAAGGAAATCACAAAAGAAAGGGAAGTTAAATTTTCAGAAGAATTAACAAAACAGGTTCTCAGTGAATTAGATCTAACAACAGAAGAGGTCGAGTTATATTTTCGAACAACTGGACGTGAAGCTGTTTCTATTGGAGAAATGGCCATACTAATCAATAAACCTAAAGAAGAATGCCAAAACATAGCGAATAAATTTGTAGAAAAAGGATTATTTAAAGAGATTATAGGAGCAAAACCTCACTATGCTGCTTTACCCCCATATGCTGCTTTAGTAGCACAACTACAAAATTTTCACCAATACATTTCAGATATTAAATCTGATATACCCAAGCAATTAGATCAATCTTTCAAAAAATTAGAATCAACAACAACAGGAAAAATTGAAAAACCGCCTCAGCCTTCTTCTCCTTCTGTTCCTAAAGAGTTGATGAAAGAACTTAAAGATAACATGCTAACTCAAATCAAATCACAGAAAGAAGAATTTAACGAAACAATGGCTGTTATGGAACAGATTCGAGGTATAACGGATGATATTTCACTTCTTGAGAGCTCTTCTGGTGATGCAATGGGATCTCAGTCAGGTGATTTAACAGCTCAATTTCAAAAGATAAATGAAAAAACCAATCAGATAATAAAAGGACAAATTCAAGAACTAAAAGACGAATTTGGTACAATAAAAACAACTATTTCGCAAAATCTTCAAAAATTACGATTAGGAGTCATTCAACAAACAGTCGATCAAGTTATCGAAAAAATAGTTGATTCTCGATTACAAGATATTATTGATAACATTAATGTTCAACTCAGTGTTAATCAAATGACCTTTTCAGATGAATTAAAGAAAACAACAGCACCAACCGGGGGTTTAAACACGGAGATCCTTGATAAAATCAAGAACACGATACAGAAAACAGTAAAAAATCTAGATGGAATAACTACGAAATCTGAAGAAGACAAAGAGGCGATATTTGAAAGCATTACAGAAAATTTTAATAAAGCAGTATTAACAGCTGAATCTAAAATTAATGGCATCTCAGGTGGTGTTTTTGAATCTTTTGGAGATTTAAAAGATATTTTTTCAAATCAGATTGTTTCCACATTGGATAATACATTGAGTGATATCTTAAAGAAATTAGAAAGATCAGAAAAAGTGACTAAAGAGTTCTGGGATCAGGCTAAATTTGGGGAAGGATTAACAATGAAAGATATTTGGTTCATTCGCTCTCCAGAAAGTGCAAGAGCACACCTTAATGATGAAATTTCCAAAGCTAAAATGAGAGTTTTGATTGTGGCACCACAAATAACCGATGTTGACATTGATGCAATAAAAAGTAGACCTTCACGCATTAACTTCAGGATTGCTGCAAGTATTGACCTTTCAAATCAAGATCATTTAACAATAATTAATCAGTTAGATCAAATGGATAACATAGATTACAGACATAGAGGTTTACAGAACTTATGGGGGATTAACAGAGACTACGAGGAAGTAATCGTGTGTG
>JAGXNU010000027.1:294-15450 GCA_019894815.1 Promethearchaeota archaeon | reverse complement strand
GTACATAAGCAAGTCTCATGAAACCAACGCATTTTTTTTGATCTAAATAACAATTGTACCTTATTATCTAATTTATTCCTTACAATAGCCGATACTCCAGAAGCTCTGGCAAATTTTCCGCCATCTTGAGGTGTACCTTCAATGTTGAATACTAATGTTCCAAGAGGGATTTTTTTGAGAGGGATAATATTTCCTACTTCGACAGGAACGCCATAACCTTTTTGAGATTGAATAAACTCTTGACCTTCATAAATTCCTTCAGGAGGTAACCATAATCCTTTCTTGTCATCTTCATATTTAATTCGTGCTAATGGAGCTCCTCTTCCCGGTGAATGAATTAATTCCGTCACTCTAAATGCGATTTTATTCTCCCCTTTCGCAAACGATCGGTATTTAACTTCCCCCGCGTGTCGATGACTTGGAGATCGTGCCCACAAGTTTCCATGTCCTTTTCTCTGAACAAGTATTCGTTTTCCCATATATACCACTAGATAAAGTAGAATTACATTTATTAATTAAATAAAGTATAAATTTTTTATTATTTTGATGTTATCTCATGAAATTTCATATAAATACGGCAAAAAATACTTAGAGTTTATTATTTCTTAGCAATTCGTCAATATTGTAATTAAATGCAATGGGTAATTCTCGTTCGACAAATTCTCCAGCAATATTAGTGAGAAATAATTTTTTAATCCCCTCAGGATCACCAGTTTGTCCTAAAACCCAACCAAGTTTTACATATGCGATTTCTGGAAGAATATTCTTACTCGGAATGACACCCATACTTTGGAGTTCTCTTCCAGTAGAATATACATCCATCCCAACATATCCGTGAATGGTCTGAGTTGTCATCACGATAGTGATACCTTTCTCTATTGCTTTATTGATGGTTTTATATATATTCGTGCTTATGTGACCAAGTCCAGTGCCAGCAAACACAATACCTTTATATCCATTCTCGATATAAAAATCAATTAATTCATTTGCCATTCCAGGATAAGAATAAATGAGAGCAATCTTCTTCTCGAAATCAGTTTTTGTTTTAAATTCACCCTGGTTTCTTTTTCGAACGTCATCTTTAAACATTTTAATTTTACCGTCTCTTACCATTCCAAGAGGAATATCATCAATAGTTCTAAATGTATCCCTAGCTGAGGAATGCATTTTTCTAACTAGCGTCCCCCGATGAATTAACCCATAGTCATGAGATGTTGATCCTAGCATTGTAACCACTACTTCAGCAATGTTAGATGTTGCAATTGTTGCGGCATTGATTAAATTTATTGCAGCATCTGATGATGGTCTGTCCGAGCTTCTTTGACTACCTGTCAACACTACAGGGATTGGTAAGTTTTGAAGCATGAATGAGAGTGCTGCGCTAGTAAAGCTCATGGTATCAGTCCCATGACCAATAATGATACCATCAACTCCTCCCTTTATTTCTTCTTCTATTCTTACAGCTAATTGTTGCCAATATTCAGGTTTCATATTTTCTGATAAAATTTCAAATACAATTTTACAATCAAGATTACAGATTTCTGCTAATTCTGGAACAGTGCTAAACAATTCACCTGGCGTAAAAGACGGAATCACTGCTCCAGTAGTATAGTCTAACCTTGAAGCGACGGTTCCACCCGTACCTAAAAGGGTTACATTTGGCAATTTTGTATTTTTAGGAAAGTGTTTCTCAGGAATTTTATAATTAGCTTTTTTGTTACCCAACTTTTTAATCTCTTTTACCTCTGAATAATGTATACCGATGTTATAATTGTTTTCTAATTTAATTTCTATAAAATCAGGAGCAGCATATTCATTTCGGGGTAATAATATGCCCTCTAGAGTGGTTTTTATTGTTGTTAATTTAATTATATCCCAGATTTCAATTTTATATTTCTCTAAATAATCTCTTGCTTTACCTTTATAGCCTTTCAAATTATCTTCCATTTATTTAATCGCCTCTAATTTCTTTTGAATAATGTTTTTTAATTCTCTGGAAACTATTGCTCCATCTATTTTCCCTCTTACTAATTTCATTACTTCTCCCATTAACGGTCCAATTGCGCGCATTTCTTTAGATTTGATCATTTCGATATTACCTCCAGCAATCTTTTCAATTATTTCAATTAATTGCTCTAAACTCATTTTTTCTATATTTAATTTATCTATTATCTCTTCAATGGATAATTCAGGAGAATCTGCTTTAGATATCATTATTTCTTCAATAGCTTCTTTACTAATTTCTTTTTCCTTCAATTTCTTAAAGATTACTTCAAAATCAGTATTGGTTATATTTTCAACATTTTTACCATCTCTTCTAAGAGCAGTAGTTATTTCCAATATTGTATTGATTATAATGGAAGGATTATCAGGAAAAATCCGTATCAATCTCTCAAATAGGTTCAATAGTCCCTTAAAAATGAGTTTTTTAATAAATTTTTCTGAAATATCATATTTTTCAGAATAGTCCTCTATAGTATCCCAAGGATATTTAGGAAGATTTTCTTTGATAATAGCGGCTTCTTTTGGATCATTAAAAATAGCTTTTGAATCGGTATCTGGATATATCCTAGCGCCTCCATGTAATTCTCTTAAAAATTCTGAATTTCCGTTTTCTAGAGCGCGTCGTGTTTCAGGAGGAACGCCTAGGAATGCTTGAATAACCCGATCAATAATTACTTCCATTGCTTTTTCAACCTCATTAATTGATCCAATTACTAAGACAAAGCAATCATTAATTCTCGACGAGAGTATCTCTTGGATTTTTTTGATGTCATCTTTAGAAAAATTGTATTTACTAAGATCTTCATCTGAATGAATTATTCCTCTTATTCCTGATATAGATTTGACTTTGCTACTTATTTCTGTACCAAATCTATAATTATCCATTAATTCTTTACCTAGTATGCCATTAAATCCTGTTAAATTAATCCCATATATTTTTTTTCCAGACTTAATTGCTTGTTTAACAATATCAGAACTTAAGCTTTTCAATGGATCAGTTAGATCAGTAGGAGCTTTTGGGATGTTTTTCAAATTTAATTTCTTCTTATTTAATTCATCTTTAATTTCAATTAAACCAAGTTGGCGTGATATTTCATGATTTATTAATGTTGGAATCCACCCTAATTTTTGAACTCCTTTTAATTCAATCCGGGTTCCTTGCTTAATACTTACATTTACATCTTGACGTACAGAACCAATAATTTTTTTCACTTTTGTTGACCATAATAACAAACCCAATCTTTCAGCACATTCCCTACATTCATCAGGATGATTTATGTCTGGTTTGGTTGTAATCTCTATTAGTGGAATTCCTAATCGATCAAGTCTAAAGTAATTTATTTTATTCTCAGTTTTTATTTTTCTAGCGGATTCTTCTTCCAAACTTAAGATATCAATCCCTATTTTTTTTCCATTTTTCAATTCAACAAATCCATCTGTACCTAATATCATAGTTCTTTGAAATCCACATGGTACACTCCCATCAAGGTAATTCTTCCTACACACATGCATTTCTTCAATGATATTTGATCTTAACAGTAATGCAATCTCCAAGGCTAATCTTCTTGCTTCATTATTGCATAAAAAAGGGGGTGTCTCATCCATTTCATATGTGCAGATAACATCATCATATCCCTCATACACTACGCTCATTCTTTTTTCATACTCCGTAATCATTGCTTTATCGAATTCGCCCATCTCTCCTAACACCGGTCGCATTAATCTTTTGAGTGTGAAATCAGGTTCTCTTGTTCCTTGAAGATTAGTTGGACACCTACAAAACAGCTTGGTATTGGTATCAAGTTGTTGATGTATTTCAAGACCGCATTTGAAGCCTAAATCTTTATAATTATATTGTTTCATTAAATATCATCTTTTTAAAATTAACTATAATTGTGACAATATCTAATCAAGTAGGAAAATTTAAAATTATTATTAAAAAACTAAATTTTTTGAGACGTATAATCCATCTAATTCATAGCCTTTTTTATAAAACCAGTTTCTCGCCCCAACTCCACTGATGACTGCTAATTTTTTTGCATCATACTCTTCTCTTGATATTTTTTCTGCTTCTTCCATTAGCATCTTTCCAAAACCACGATGTTGAATTTGGTTAATATTATTAGGAATTGTGTTTGTTTGAACAAGTTCACCAACAATTCTAATTTCTCTGACAATTAAGGTATTACCATCATTTAACTCAGATCTATGTGAAAATTCAGAAGGTTTTCGTAATCGCAAGTAACCTAGTAGTAGATCGTCATTTTCAAACGAAAGAAATATTTCCTCTCCTTGGGATGCTTCATAATTTATTCTTTTCAATTTGTATCCCTCAAATTTATTTTCATTATAAGGTTCTTTATTTAGAGCGATTCCATACTCTCGACATCTTATACATTTGCATTTTGAATTATCCTCATCCAATCTCGCCTTTACTAGTTGTCTTAAGTTACTTTTTTTACATCCCGCCTCGATTAACGGTGCTGGTATATCTCTCATAATCCTTTGAATTCTAACATAAGGAGGAATTTCCTTTTTTACTTGAGTGATCAAATCTATTAATTGATCAGTCGAGTATGGATGATAGATATCATTTTTCCACCATTCATATAATTCTGTACCTTTTATTACCAGACATGGATATATTTTTAGCATATCTGGTCTATAGTCCGAATTAGAAAATAATATATGAAATAGACTTAGATCTCGATTATAATTTGAACCAGGCAAATTCGGCATGATATGGGCATTAATTTTAAGACCAGCATCACGGGCAATTCTAATTGCTTCTATATTGTCCCTTGTAGTGTGACCTCGTTTTACTAACTCAAAAACATCGTCAAAAACGGTTTGAATACCAAGTTCTACTCTTGTTACTCCATATGATAACATTCTATCTACGTGTTCTTCTTTGCAGTAATCGGGTCTTGTTTCGATAGTTAATCCAATTAACCGACGTTTTGAATTTTCGGCTAATCGTTTCGCTTCATTTAAATCAGAAACTTTTTTATTAAGAATTCCTTCGTAGGCTCCTTGAATGAACTGTTGTTGATAATTTAAAGGCGTAGACAACAACGTACCACCCATACAAATAAGTTCAATCTTGTCTATATCATGGCCAATCGCTTCTAGATCAGATATTCTGCTTTGGACTTGTTTAAAGGGATCATATTGATTATTGATAGATCTAAGAGCAGCAGGTTCTTGTCCGGTATATGATTGAGCAACTTTTTGACCGGGTTGAGAGTTTTGGCCTGGACAGTAAATGCAAGTACCTGGACACGGAAGAGGTTTGGTCATAATAGCAATTACTGATACTCCTGAGATCGTCCGTGTCTTTCTTCTTTTAAGTAGCGGTGTAATACTTTTTTTTTCTTCAATTGTAGCAAATCCCAAAATAGTTGCATTCTTAATGACGTTGTTAAGACTATATTTTTTTCCGATTTTCCCTTTTATATTTGTAATTCTATGACGTGAAGTATTAGGGTTTTCAAGCAAATATTTAATTATTTCCCGTGAGACTCTTCTTAGTTTCTCAGAGTCGTTAAGATCTTCAACCATATTGTTAAAATAGTTTTCGATATACAATAAGTTTTTTGATTTTACATTTGATACTACGATTTTATGATAAGCTGACAAAAAATCTAGGAGAATTTCTGGGGTCTTAACTCAAATTTTAATTTTTTTTCCGGTAAAATCTCTCCTATACTTGCCAAAATCATCCATTTTATTTAATTCTGATAAGTTAAAAATAGGACCATCTTTGCATACTAAAATTCCGACAGGATCAATGGCACAAAGTCCACATAGACCACAGCCACATCTCATTATTCTCTCAAGGCTGGCGAATAGTTCTATTCCATATCTTTTACACATTTGGAAGATATGATACATCATAATTTCTGGGCCACAGGTGTAAACGATTGTGTTCTTCAGATCGTCATGTTTTATTTCACTAATTTTTTCTTCAAATAGTCCTGTTGCAAAACCTTTTTGCCCATAACTACCATCATCAGTGGAACAAAAGAATTCGATATTTTTATTTTTTGTGTTGAATAACTCATCTAAATATATCAATTCATTCTTATTTTTTGCTCCTTCAATAACCTTAAACTTGAAACCAGATTCTTTCAATTGATTGGCAAGGAATTTTAGCGGAGCCATCCCAATACCTCCTCCAATTAAAAAAATGTGTTTTGATGCTTTTGGGGGTATTTTAAAATAGTTGCCAAACGGGCCTCGTATACCAATGAAATCTCCTATATTTAGATTTTGAAGAGCATTTGTGCACTCTCCGACATCTTTTACCGTAATTGACCAATTTCCATTTTCGTCATAATTAGATATTGACATTGGAATCTCATCTACTCCAGGTACCCATATCATAACAAATTGGCCTGGTTTTGGAATAATATTGTTCCCTAATTTGAATGATATTGTTTTTACACCAGTACATTCTCCGATTACACGATTAATTTTTACAGTCCTTATCATATTTTCAGTCAAAAATCGGGCACCTTTTGCGTTTCAAATTCATGAGATAATCCTTTTATATCGGATATATTTTTAAAATTATTTATTGTTAGGTAATCTCTTATTCCTGTGTTGAGCATTTTAATTATATCAAGACCTTGATATAAGATAGTTCCAATTTGTAGGCTAGTTGCTCCAGCAAGGAAAAATTCAATAGCTTGTTCCCAGTTAGATATACCCCCGCATCCAATTATGGGAATTTTTAAAATTTTGTAGAGGTCGTAAACTTTTTTCACTGCTATGGGGTGGATTGCCTTGCCAGAAAGCCCTCCACTTCCGTGAGATAAAATAGGTCTCATGGTGTTAACATCAATTTTCATTGCTGCTATTGTATTTATCGCAACAACGCCATCTGCACCTCCCTCTTGGGCAGCTAGAGCAATCTCACATATATCAGTGACATTTGGGTTTAATTTCACAAATAAGGGAATCGATAATTTTTCCTTAAGAAGTTTTGTGAGGTCAAATGTTAGATTTTTATTTATACCTATTGAAGAAACTTCAGCATGGGGGCAGGAAATGTTAATTTCAATTGCATCGGCTCCTGCCTCTTGTGCTTTTAATGCTACATCTAAGTATGATTCATTTGTATCACCAAAAACACTTACGATTAAAGGAATGTTATTTGTTTTTATCTCTTTTATTTCTGAAGTGAAATTTTCTATACCCGGATTTCCTAATCCTACACTATTCAGGAAAGTACCAGGAAATATTTCAATTATTGAAGGATTTTTATATCCTTTTCTGGGTCTGGGACCAATAGATTTTGTTGTTATAGCCCCTAAGCCCGCGTCCATAAGTTTCTTCATAATAGAAAAAGAAACTCCCAAAATACCGGAAGCTAAAATAATTGGAGATTTTAAATTTAATCCAGAAATATTTACCTCAAGCAAAATATTTACCTTTACTCAAGCATTACTATTATAATCTAAGAAATTATTATTATTATTATTTGAGATAATTCATATTATGCAGTGTTTTGTCATTGATACATTATTAGGAATCTATGCCTTGGATGAAGGAGAAACAATTATCAATTTTATTGATTATAGCAAAAATGAAAATAAAGCTATTGATTTTTTCAAAGGGTTAAAGGAAAAAAATGTCAGTAAAGAATATGAGCAATTTCTCCAAGAATTAACTAGTTCGGGGTTTGAAATGTTTATTTTTGATAACGAGGCATTAGCAACATTATCGAACAAAACATTGGGATTAAAAACTACTCATGCTCCTGAAAACTTGGAATTCAGAAATTTTCGGTTGAATTTAAAAGAACAGCTAAAAAAAATAGGAATTTCTCAGGAATTTAATGAAATCTCATTTCAATTTAAACGCGTGCAAGAAGCTTTAATCAAAACCAATATAAGAGAAGCAGGGGGAAAAGATGATTTAATCATAATTCAAGTGATTGAATCCCTCGAGATTTTAAAGAAATCGATAAGCCTATTTGCGAGTCGGTTAAAAGAGTGGTATGGATTGCATTTTCCTGAATTAACTGATAAACTAATAGAGGATAATGTAATCTTGGCTAAAATGGTTGACAAATTAGGTCATCGAGATAATTATACCATAGAAAACATTAATGAATATTTTGATTTGACAGAAAAAAGAACTAAAATGCTTCAAGGATTAGCAGCTCGATCTATGGGATCGGATCTAGATCTTTCTATAATTAAAAAATATGCTAAACAGATATTAGATTTAGATGCCTTCCGAGAAGTATTAGAGGATAACCTTGAAGAATTAATGACTCAAGCGGCACCTAACCTTACTACACTTATTGGGAGTTTGATTGGGGCAAAATTAATAGCAAAAGCAGGGAGTTTAAAAGACTTAGCTTACATGCCAGCTTCAAGGATTCAACTCCTAGGAGCTGAAAAAGCTTTGTATAGATTCCTTAAAACCGGCGAAAAACGACCAAAACACGGGTTAATTTTTCAGTGGAACTTGATTAGAGGAAGTAAAGCGCATATCCGTGGAAAGATCTCTCGAATGATTTCAGGGAAAATTGGGATTGCTGTTAAAGTAGATTTCTTTAAAGGTGAGTTCATAGGAGATACTTTAGCAAGAGAGATTGAAGAAAAAATAAAAGAGCTTGAAAAAAAATATTCGAAACCTCCTATAAAAAAAAGGGAGTCAATAAAATCAAATTATAAGCAAACAAATAAGAAAAGAAGGAGGTAAAATTAATTTGAGCGATTTTAATATTAGAACACATCCAAAATACTCTAATGTTTATATGTCTGGACCTCCACATAACCTAAAACTTTATTCTAAAAACTTGGTTCCGGGTAATAAAGTGTATGGAGAGAAGTTAATTACATATAAAGGACAAGAATATCGAGAATGGGATCCTTATAGAAGTAAATTAGCTGCAATGATATTGGAAAATCCTTTAGTGGATTTCTTATCAAGCGAATTAAAATGCTTATATTTAGGAGCATCGTCGGGTACTACAATATCTCATCTCTCAGACATAGTTTATGATGGAATTATCTATGGAGTAGAATTTGCTGAACGTAGCATGCGCCAATTAATTCAAAACACCAATAAAAGAAAAAATATTATTCCAATATTAGGAGATGCTAATTTTCCGGAAAAATATGCTAATTCCGTTTTTACAAATATTGATTTAGTATATCAAGATATAGCTCAACCAAACCAAGCACAAATTGCTATTGCGAACTGTAATTATTATTTAAAGGATAAAGGAACTCTAATTCTTGCAATTAAATCCCAATCTATTGATAGTATTGAAAAATCGGAGAAAATATACGCTAGAGAGAAACAGATTTTAGAAAAAGCAGGTTATAAAATAAGCGAAAATTTTAATATTCATAGATATGCAGCAAATCACATCATTTTAATTGCCCACAAATAATTTAGATAATATTTCTGTAAGCGATTTTTTTTTTCTTCAAATTATATTCATTTTATAATATATTTATATAAAATCTGTAATTTTTTTCGTAAGTATTTCTTCTCTGATTATTTTTTTCGTAGTTTCCCATGATTTTCTCGCGATAGGTGGCGCTTTTTTATTCTTTCTTATCCAATCTCGAAGGAATGTAGTACTCCGTACGTCTGAGGTATATCCTGAGCCAAAATCGCCATATTTTTTTTTTAATTCTTCGATGAGTTTATCTCTCATATCTTTAGCGATAATTGAGCTCGCTGAAACTATTGGATAAATATCGTCAGCCTTGTGTTTAGAAATGATTTTTTTTGGTGAATAATTTAATAATTTAGCTATAGATTGTCCAAATCGATCCTCTTTCACATCAGCAGCGTCTATATACACTAAATCTGGCTTTAGATGGTTCAGTATTTCAGCCATTTTTAATTCTTCAAGTCGGTTTAATGAAATCCTCAAAGAAATCCTTTCATCAATTTCTTGAGGAGAAATTATCACACTTTGATAAGAAAAGCAAATTGATTTTAATTTTGTGGATAATTCGCTTCTTTTTCTTGTAGTTAGCTTCTTCGAATCTTTCACTCCTAAACTTTCTAGGGATTTGATATTTTCTTCGAGAAAACAAACACCACAAATAACCATTGGGCCTAGAACAGGTCCTGTTAACATATGATTCGATACGAATTATATTCTGCCAGCCTCATCTAATCCACAGATCAATTTAGATGTTTGTTGTCGTTCCTTTGACGAGTTCGATAAATTCATCTTCGTTTTCTACTTTTTCTAAGTCTTTAATTTTAACAATTGGAATAAAGTTTTTCTTAATAGTTTCAGAAACTTTAATGTCGTTGGTTACAATTAATAGACTTTTTTTCTGAAACAAATTTGTGAACATTTTCAAGCACTTTAAATTGATTTCTGATATTTTTTTTTGATCTTCAGAGATCCCTGAAAAGATTGGATAAAAATTAACTTGTTTTTCAGAAGGGGAAAAAATAGATAATTTGAATGGGATGGGCCCCTTACTATACCAGTATGTTGACATTCCAATATCCTTAATGATATCATGTATATGAGTTTCAAAAGGGTTTAAATCTTTCTCTTCACTAATAGATGATTCTTTAAAGTCATGTTTTATCTTCCAACCAAATGGGTTCATCCTTTTTAGGATCATATTATCGTGTAATATTTCAAGAATTTTTAAAGCAATACTCTCTGAGGGTCGCATACTATCATTTTCATAAGCACAAATTGTTCTTTTCGTCACGCCTAACTTCTCTGAAAGTTCTTTTCGTGAGATTGATTCGGATTCTCGTTTTAATTTCATTAATTGCCCATCCAAGAAAATAATGCCTCCTCCTCGCCTAGCCAATATGTACGGATATTCATCATTTTCTATGATTTTTTCAAGAGTATTAATTGAAATAAAAGGCATTCCATAACGCATGTATACAGCATTATCCTCTAATGTTTGATATCTATTTCTGAGACCTATCAGTAAAGGCTTTGATTTAAGCAATAATGATAGCGATTTAATGTCATTTACCAATTCTGAATTAATATTATCAATATTTGAAAATATTTTGACACTAAAAATAGTCCCTTGCTTTTTTGCTAACAGATCAAAACAAAATTTATTCTTTTTTTCATAGAAATTATCAAGTAAAAATGTTTCAAATTGAGCTTCTTTCAATATGAAATTGATTTTTTCAATAATGTCATCCATAATATCTACAATATTAGAAATATGAAGTTCTTAAAAAATTCTATTCATATAATAATGTGATCCTTTTAAGGCTTTTTTTAATTGAGAATTAATTCAAATTACCTTAGTGTTAATTTAAGAAAATTCGAATCAGTAATGATCCCCAAATACTTATCAAACTCTTTTACTAACACAGCTGAATAATTCACCAAAAGATTTGAAATATCCTTAACATTCCAAGTTTTTTCCACTTCTGGAAATGGTAATTCTTTAAAATTCAATACGTTGGTATTAATAAGTTCTGGATTGTCAATGATGAGTTTTTGTATTTTTTTAGAAGTTATACTGCCTAGATTCTGCCCATTATTCTCTATTATTGGTATTTGGGAAATACTATATTTATTCATTATTTCCATCGCATCTTTCATTGTTGAATTTGAGTCAATACTATAAATTTGTTTTGTCATGATATCAGCAGCAATATTTTCTGTTTGTTCTCTCTTCCTACGTTCATTCTCTAAAAATTCATATATCTTCTTAAATTTAGAATATGGAGGATCCATGGACTCATTTTCGATTCGAGAGATCGTTGATTGGGGGATACCTAAGATTTGCCCAAGTTCTTTCTGACTTATGTTCAATGATTTCCTTAAATTCTTGATATTTTGTAAATCTGGGATTTTCATACCTAATTCTAATTATCCATAAAGTATATTTAGTATAATCTGAGTGCATAAAAAATGCTGCAGAGTTATTTTCATTTCAATAATTATTAAATAAGCTCATTAATTTAAAAAAGTAGTTAATATAAAAACATAGTTATACATATAAGAACTTGGTTTAGCAACATGTTAAAAATAACAAATGCAAATTTTTTACCAATCGAAAAAAGTGAAAATCCAGAAATAGTTGAAAGGAAAGGAATAGGGCATCCAGATTCCGTATGTGATGCTGTTGCGGATGCTTGCTCAAGAGCACTATGTGCATATTATTTAGAACATTATGATCGTGTTTACCATCATAATGTCGATAAAGCAGCTTTAGTTGGAGGAACTGCGAAACCTACTTATGGTGGAGGAATGATAATCCAACCTCAATATTTTCTAATCGTAGGAAGAGCTATACATCAGATCCTTACAGAGTGTGGAACTGAAACTAAGTTAGAGTATATACCCGTTGCAACAATATGCATCGAAACCCAACGAATTGAATTAGATAAAATTTTTAGAAACCTCGATTTAAATCGAGATATACAATTTGATTATGCTGTTCGTCCTGGTTCAATCGATTTAACAGGGGTTTTTGATTCATCACATCATTCTGATGATGTTCCTTTAGCAAATGATACAAGTTTCGGTGTAGGTTTTGCTCCCTTCTCTGATGTTGAGAATATAACCTTAGAAGCTGAAAGATTACTGAATTCTCCACAATTTAAAGATAAGTGTAAAGCTTCAGGTGAAGATATCAAGGTAATGACTTCAAGAATTGGGAATAAAGTGGGGATTACAATCGCATCAGCAATGGTTAGTAAATTCATAAATGATCTTGATGAATATGTAAGTTATACTAACCAAATAAAAGACGCAGTTTTGGATTTAGCTGCAAAAATAATTCCAGATCGAGAAGTCACTTGTCAAGTAAATGTAGGTGATAATATTGAAAGGGGATTAGTTTATCTTACAATCACAGGAACTTCCGCAGAAGCAGGTGATGATGGTGAAGTTGGTCGCGGAAATCGATCTAATGGCTTGATAACTCCTTGTCGTACAATGAGTTTAGAAGCTGTTTGTGGAAAAAACCCAATAAATCATGTCGGAAAAATATATAATATATTGGCAACAAATATGTCCAGAGAGATTGTAAAGCGAGGAGATGGAGATATTATTGAAGCACACGTTAAACTGCTATCTCAAATTGGACGTCCCATAACTGATCCTTGGATAAATTCAATTGAATTGATCCCAGCTGAAAACGTTAATTTTGCCAGCATAGAAAAAATAGCTGCTGAAGTAAGTGAAGAAATGCTGAGAAAAGATAGCCTAATAATTTTAAGGAAACGTTTAATAGAAGGTAAAGAACAAGTTTTTTAGAAAAAAACTTTAATCAAAACCATTTTTTATTTTTACACTTTTTTAATAATAGTATTATTTGTAGTAAGAATAAGTAATAATATTAACATATAATTTTATTTTGTTCCAATAAATTCTATAAAATCAGTGATTATCGTGAGCTTAGATAAATGGATAAAAAATGATGAAAATAATAAAAAAGTCAAAAAAAAACTGCCTCCAAAAAAAGAAAAAGTAGAAGAAACAATTGAGGAATTCGAATTTCAACCACCAGAAGTAGGTTCTATTAAAGACTCACGTTTATTAACTAAATTTGCATTAACTTGTTCAGATTCGAAGTGTAAGTATAAAAAAACATTAAAAAAGAAAACCCTTAAAGATAAAGATAAGATTTGCCCGCGATGTAAGGGGGAAATGAAGATTAAAATATTTGATAATTAGGTATTCTCCAATACATTGGGAAGGTTGTTTAAATCAAATTGAGTTTCGCAATTCGGGCAACGATTTTTCTTTTTACAGTATTTTATAATAAGATACACGAAGAATCCTAATCCCGCAGTGAGAGTGACCAAGAAACATAATACTTCATGGTAAATGTGTTCAAAATTTTTTCGCCTTAACTCTACTTCTTCTTCACATGTTGGACAATACACTACTTTACTTCCCGTATTAATCGACCAAATATTGATGTTTTTATTATTTTTTAAAATAATTCCTCTTTAAATTATTTTTTGAATCTAACAAAAGCAATTGTGAATTATAGAAGACATTTATGATAATCAGATTTTAATCTTTAAACATCTTCTTTTTTTTTCTTTGTTAAATCAGATAGGAGATTCCAGGTACTGGTCACTCCTAGCTCTTCTAAATTTTTTCGTTCTTTTTTTATATCCTCAGAATCTTGCTTAATTTCTTTATCACTCATAATTAATTTCTACTCCAGATTCAATAATTTTGAATGTAATTAATTTATCCAACTACATCTTAATAAATCTATTTTGTTGACAATTTAGATTAACGTTAAAAGCATAGAATTTTATATATCAAATTATTTTTATTAAATTATCATAAAAAAAATTTAGTAAATTATCATAAAGAGGCTTTCCATCATACTAACATGTTATCATTGCGGAGAAGTTGTTCCAGAAATACATAATTGTACTCAATGTGGTCAGAATTATTGTTTTCTTCATAAAAATCCAATAGACCACGAATGTAATATAGTTAAAGAGTCTTTAAATATTCAAACATTTCAAACAGCCCCTCAATCAGTCACTTCCTCATATCAATCATCCACGGTTGAAGCTGTACAAGGAAGTTCAATAATTCGAGGAACCACTGACGGTACATATACTTGGTATAAGCAAGAAAAACAACTTCCTGATAATGCATTTGATCCTAATTCTGGAATAAAGTTTAAAGGGATTCTATTAGCCCATAAATCTGAATTAGTACATTTATTAATCGCAAGCACCATAATATTCGTTATTGGACTTGTGTCTTTTTTTGATGTTTTATCATATGGTTTAATATGGGCTTGGTTCATGTTTTCAGTATTTTACATGACAGCATTTCTCTTTCATGAATTTGGTCACCGGCAGGTAGCACTTCACTTTGGCTTACAAACAAAATTTAGATTGCTTACTTATGGAATGCTCATGACACTAATAACATTGGGACGAATGGCTTTACCTGGAGCGGTAGTCGTTTTAGGTTTAGATAAAATAAGTAGGAAAACAGGATTATGTAAAGCTGCTGGACCACTTGTTAATTTGATTTATGGTTCTATTTTATTACTAATTTCTTACATGTTACCTACTGCATTATATCCCTTGAATTATTTTATTGGGTATGGTGCTCAATTTAATTTCATACTTGGTTTATTTAACATGATCCCGGTGGGTATTTTAGATGGTCAGAATATTTGGAAG
>JAGXNU010000027.1:0-287 GCA_019894815.1 Promethearchaeota archaeon | reverse complement strand
TGGAAATGGAACAAAAAAGTTTATATCTCTCTCATCATACCTTTGGCAGCCTTATTAGTTATAACATTGATTAGTATATCAGCACCAATTGGTTCGAGTCCTTATATTCCAATATAGTAAAATTTTTATCATTTTTTTATATAATATAATTAATCTCATGATATTTTGAAATTAATATATTTGTATAACGCAATCTAATGGCATTTTGTGAATTTTGTGGAGATCCAATTGGATATTTGCCGTTTACGTGCAAGTATTGTGCGGGTGTGTTTTGTAAGAAGCATAGA
>JAGXNU010000279.1 GCA_019894815.1 Promethearchaeota archaeon | reverse complement strand
GTTCAGGACATTCTATTAATCCCGCAGTAACATTAGATCGATTTGAAGCAATGCAGAATGTAAAGAGAAAATATGGAACGTATCCAATAAATGTTCCAGATTAATTTTTTTCTTGTTCCAGATCTTTTTGTTTTTGTTCGTGCATCCGAATAACCTCTTCTTTAACTTTTTTCAAGCGGTCTCCTTTTAATGGATAATTTATGTAAATGAGAATCCCTATGAACATAACCACAGCAGGAATTAGACCGATAAGCAACCGTATCCCCAATAACGCAGAATCTGGTTGTGTAGCCGCACTCGCTTGGAATCCGGTAAGTTAGGAAAACAAAGAATTTCTTAAATTCGAAATATTGTAAACTATCTAGGATTTCAATTAGGTTTAAGATTTTTAATTGTTTTAACTGCGAATGTTAACTGTTCTTCCCCTACTGGTTGGGGTACAACACATCCGGGGGAAAATATCAATCCTCTTCCTTTAAAGGTGTTATAAACGGATATGATCTTTTCTCCGATTTCAGATAATTTGGGGATTTGCGACCATATCTCCGTATTTAGACCCCCTAAAAGAGCTCCAGAATACATCTTTCTTGCTTCAGTTAAATTTGGTGTTGTTTGTTGATCATGCCAATTGATAGCTGTAACATGTGGTAATTGTGAAGCAAGTTCATAATCGGGATTATCTCCGTGAAGGTGAATTACGCAAAAATTATCTGCTTTTAATCCATTTTTTATTAAAGATTCCATGGGATCAAATTCAAGTTCTCTTCTAGATTGCTTTTCAAGTCGATTATTGAAGTGTTGAGTTGCGAGGAATATTCCGTTAGCACCAGCATTGATTGCTCCTTTAATAAAATCGGTAAGGAGTGAAGTTAACATTTTAATTTGACCTTTTATAAGTTTGGGATTCTGATTATAGTGCTCAATTATTTTAGCATCCATTTGAGAAGCAACCATGAAGGGAGAAAATACAGTCATCATTGTTGGAATTTTCCCTTCGGTTTCCCTTCCAATTAATTCCATCGCTTTTATCTGCTTCCCAAGTTCTCCACTATTAGAATCTACTACTTCAAGTGTTTCCCAATCATCTATATCTTGAATAGGTTGTTTAATACAGATCCTTGAACCTGAATCTGGATTATAGCCTCCTAATTCCGCACCGAAATCAACCACAAAAGTCCGACCATGAATAGAAATTTTCATGACATCAGAATCGAATTTTTTCTGAAATTCCATATGGGCTTTTAAAAGTCCCTCGGGTGTCTTGTCATATTCAGGAAAATGTTTCCATAACGCATAAGGAACAAAATCTGTAGGTTCGCTCTTAAAAGCTTTGTTAATTCTTTCAAATTTATCCAATTTCATCGCCTTCGAAAATATTGAATGGACTAAAATTACAATTCTTAAGGAAAAAGATTTACATTAATTCTATTTCTACGAGGACTGACTCTGGTATACTTATTTTCATGATTAAATGCATAGATTTTTCATCAGTAATGATTTCGAAAAGGCGTTTATGAATTCGCATTTCAAATTTTGCCCATGTTGCGGTTCCTTGACCAGAAGGAGCTTTTAATGTTGGAACCGTTAATCGTTTTGTAGGCAGAGGAATAGGGCCGTATTTTTTAATACCGGTTTTTTTACACACGCTTTCAAGCTGTTCGCAAACAGACTTTAGTGCATCCAATTTTGTTGAACTTAATCGTATTCGTGCCTTTTGAACCTTTTTTCACCAGTTCTCTTTTTCTTTAGTAATAATTAAAATAAGGAAATTACATTTAAATTAATAATTGTAATAAGCAAAATAAATGATATTAAATAAATTTTTTCAAATAAATCCTTAAAAACGGACTAGAACTAAACAAAGAAAATCCCAGTAAGAATTTATTTTCTATATTCACCTTCTATAAATGTTTTTTACCCCTTAATCAAGAAGGAAGCTTAATAAAACATGAAAATTTTTTTAATTTAATTTTTTCAAATATTTAAAAATATTATATATTAAACATTTTTTTGAACAATGGATAGGATGGAAAAGTAAAATGACAGAAAATAGCAAGAACATCGAAGAAAATATTGAATCTAGACCAACTCGTCGTTATGATATAGACGCATTACGAGTGCTTGCCACAATATTAACAATATATTTTCATACAGCATTCCTTTTTTCTTGGGGTACAGGTTATTTTATTCAAAATAAAGAGTTAAGTGTTGAACTGCTGTTCATTATTTTGTTTATCGATATATGGC
>JAGXNU010000278.1 GCA_019894815.1 Promethearchaeota archaeon | reverse complement strand
GTTTCTCGCTCTGAAAGATTTTTATAGCCGACTAAAAAAATAGTTATTTAATAAAGTAATGCATCTTATTTTATGCATATTATATAAGAAGAAATAAAATCTTTTTATATGGTAATAGGTTATACATAATAGTATTTACAATCAAAATAAGTACAAAATTATAAAAGAAGGTTGAAAATCAAAATGGTTGACGAAGCATTAATTAAAGAAATGAAAGGAAAGTTTGACGCCGGCGCAGCTGCTGCTGAAGCGGCAGATTCTTTAAAAGTTTTTGAATTATTCAAGCAAATTGCTGAAGAAAATGAAGACCTTAAAGAAGAGTTAGAAGACATGGATATCGTTATTCAAATGATCATAACCGATAAAGATGCTAAATTTTGGCTCAAAGCACATGACGGCACTCTCGAATTCGGAAGTGGCGACGTGGAGAATCCATCTTTCACGTTCTCTGCTACCCAAGAAGTTGGTGCGGGCATGCTCTTCGGTGAAGTGGATGCAACAAGCGCTTACATGGCTGGAGATATTACAGTAGAAGGTAACCTTCAAGACGCAATGGCTTTCCAGGAAATAATTGAATTAGCCCTTGAAGCTTTTGAAGACTTGGTTGATTAAATTTATAATTTATTCTATCCTGTGAAGTTCCTTCGAAATCTTATATTTTTTTTCTTTATACTCTTTTATTCTAATTAAGATCTCAACTTGATTTTCTTAAATCTCATTTGGGTTTAATTAGATAATAATTTAATAATTAGCTCGGTGATAAAAAATAGTTCCATTTTGAAGCTATTGTTATTTTAATTCCATCACGTAAATCTTATCATTTTTTTTAACTGGTTTTTCCACTTGGATTCCAATTGTTATTCGATTCTCTTTAGAGGAGACGAATGGAGTTTCTGATAGATTCTTTTTTCCTTTGATTTGGATTGAATTTATTTCTTGTTTTAAAAAAGTATCTGTATGTGTCCCAATAATGAAGATTTCATCCTTTAATTTGAGTTTTCCGGATGTAAGCAAGATTTTTGCGGCACTTTTTTCGGGGAAATAATTTAGTACTTTTCCTATTTCAATCTTTCTATGGCTGGCAATATTTCCATCATATTCTGACTGAATTTCGCTTCCTTTAGGTAGTCCAAAATAAAATCCCGTAGAGAAACCTCGATTATACACCTTATTGAGACGTTTAAGCCAGTTTTTGACTTTTTCTTGGGTGAAATTTTCATTGTAATAGGCATTAATTGCCTCTCGATAACAAGTTGTAACTTCTTCGATGTAGATTGGATCTCTCATTCGTCCTTCAATCTTAAACGCATCAATGTTAGCTTCAATTAATTTTGGCACGTGTTCAATCATGCAGAGATCTTTTGCATTGATAAAGAATGCTCCATCATAGAGAAATTCATTATTTTGGTCGTCATATACTCGCCATTTCCTACGGCATGGTTGAACACACCTTCCTCTATTAGCGGAATATTCTTGACTTCCACATATTTCTGCTGAGAAATAGCATCTTCCTGAGATTGATGTGCACTGAGCACCATGAACAAAAGTTTCAATTTCGGCTCTTAGTATTTTCTGTTTTATATCTTTAATTTGTTCCAGAGATAATTCACGAGCTAAAATTAATCTTTCTGCTCCTAAAGATTCATAAAATTTAGCCGTTCTTGAATTTGATATGCTTGCTTGAGTTGAAATGTGAAAATTTAAGCCTTTTTCTTTCGCTAACTCAATAGCACCAATATCATGGACAATGATGGCATCAACTTCCGCTTCTACTGCTTTATCTAGCATTTTATCTAATAATTCGAATTCATTTTCATACATGATGATGTTTGTGGTAAGGTACGCTTTTATCTCATTGTCATGACATTTCTTCACAATATCTGGTAAGTTATTTAATTTGAAATTGTCACTAAACATTCTCATGTTTAATCCTTCAACCCCAAAATATACTGCATCAGCAGTTTCAACTACTGCATTTAAAGACTTTAGATTTTTTAAAGGAGCCATTAATTCTATTTTCTTTCTATTCACACATCTCATCTTCGATTATTAAATAGAGTAATTAAGAAAAGCTTTCATTAAATATAAGACATCATTTACTAAAAAGTTAAAAAAAAATAGAAAAAAAAATTCAGTTATTTATATAAATGCCGTAAAGTAAAGATAAAATAGAAACGATCCGATGATGAAGAATAACGCTGCAAGGATGTAAGTCGTGTGTTTAGAATAATTTCTAAACGTTCTTCCTTCCCT
>JAGXNU010000277.1 GCA_019894815.1 Promethearchaeota archaeon | reverse complement strand
AATTTAACATCAAAAGTGATTTTATATTTCATTTGAAGAAATTAGTAAAAAACTTGCTAACTTGATGAAAGAAACCGAAGAAATTGAGCTTAAAGATGTCGATTTGTTTGCTGAATACCTTGAGTTTCAAATGTTACCTCAGATGATAGTCTCTGCAGCTCAAGCTACTTTACCAGGCATCGGAAAAGCTGAATGGGCAGATGTGAAGTTTAAACTTGACTTGACTTATCCAGGTAAAATTGAAACTGTTGAATTTGTTCGCTCTAACGGTAAGAAGGCTACCATTGGAGGTGAAGTGGTACCACCTTTCTATAATTTTCTCGGGCTTGATAAGCGCAACCCAAATCCTCCACTTGTTACATATGACGTGTTCGATATGGGTTCTAAAATGATGCTTCCAAAACCCATTAAGAAAGAGTATGGAGAAGTCTTGAAAAATCCTGCTGAGTGGGCCAAATTCGCAGTTGATAAATTTGGTGCTCAATGCATAACTTTTCACTCTCTTGAAATCGATCCCGCCATGGGAGATGCACCGGTAAGCCAATCCGTGAAATATTTAGAAGATATTTTACAAGCAGTGGATGTACCAGTCATTATTGGATGTTCGGGTAATAAAAAGAAAGATATTGAATTATTCGAAGCCGTAGCCCCCATAACAGAGAGCGAAGTATTGATGCTTTCTGCAGCAGATAAAGCCACTTGGGAGGAAGTCATACCTTTAGCAGTAAAATATGACCATAATTGCTTATTATGGACGAGTTTAGACCTTAACAATCAAATTAAGATGAACAAGGACGCCCTCGAGCTCGGACTTCCCCGTAATCGGATCGTGATGGATCCTACCTGCGCAACAGCATAATTTAAATATCTTAAATTGCTGCGATATTAGGTTACGGGATGGAGTACAGTTTTAGCATATATCAGAGAATGCGAGTTGCAGGTCTTTTAGGTGAAGAAGATTTAGCTTATCCAATTAGTGGAGGAACTACTAACGCATGGGGTGCTCGTGAAGCATGGATGAGTGAAAAGCTAGCTCCTGATTGGGGTTTACGACAATATAGAGGACCTATTTGGGAAATTATCAATGCTCTTTCATTAATCTTGGTTGGTTTAGATTTGGCTATGATGTTCCATCCTGTAGCCGCTAAATACGTGAAAGATATCACGGGTCAATTCTTTGCCGAAATACCTAAAGTAATGGACAATTTGGGTTATTACGACTGGGTTTCTGCTCGTTTGAAGAAATAAATTAAATATTTTTTATTTCATTTTTTTTTATTTGAAGTTTAAATTTGTACTCATTTTATTGTTCTTTGTTGAAACTCCAAGTTTTAAATTAACCAATTGGATAATTTTTAAATAGAAGAAAATATAGTCTATAAAATTCAATTTGTAATAGTTAGTTTTTATAAATTTTCTTTTCATACGTTTTTGCTTAATAATCCAATTATTACACAGCTCCATTATCGTTATTTGTTTGCAATCATAAGTTTTAAATATTCTATTTTATAAAGTAGAATAGGTAGTTTACCACGGGGGGTAGATATAATGAAAACAATAGATCTTTATACAGTTTTTCTTACAATAATAGGATTTACCGCTTTATTTGCTTTAGGCTACTTAATACTATTCTTTACGAGTTTGATTTTTTATTAAGGATATATTTGCATAACAATTGCTCCTACTTTATAACTGCATTAACATTAAAATGTCAAAGGGAATTTCACTCTTTTATGTATTTCAATAATCGCTCTTTACCAAATAATCGAACTTCCAAGAGGATTTTACGAAAGAGATCTTGAGCTACATCATATTCAGTAAACTTCTGTTCATAAAATCTGAATTCTTTGGAGTGATTTGAATATTTAATGTGTAAAATTTCATGATATAACAAGAATTTGATTAAAAATTTTGGAGTATTCTTAAAACTACTTGATATCAATATCTCATTTCGTACTTCACGTTTTCTATTGGTTCTAAAGTATTTCCCACCTAGTTGATAGGTGATACGGGAATTCCATTTAACTCTGACGGTATTCAATAATGACTTTTGTTCATTAGAAAATGTGTCATATAAATTTGAATATTCTCTCTTGAGTTCTTTGATGAGGAAATAGAGGTCTTCATTAGTCTCATAGGATGTTCGGTTAAAGTAGGGGAATGGAGTATTAATTTCATTATCCTTAAACAAGATACTATATGAGACCCTGTATCTTTTATTATTTACCCGTACCAAAGCCGTTTTAGGATTTTTTTTTAGGACAAC
>JAGXNU010000276.1 GCA_019894815.1 Promethearchaeota archaeon | reverse complement strand
ATTAAAGCTTGAAAAGTCGCAGCAGCTTGATAATTTACAATAGTTTGAGCAGATTTGCCATTAATATAATTTATATTAGAATCCAAGATGATATCAGACTTCACTTTTTCTATTATCCATAATATTGGTGTAACTTTATTGCTTTTTCCACCTAGTAAAAATTCTAATACTGAATGTTGGCAGAGAGGCGCACTCTGATATGTACCCATTAAACCCTTATTGTTCTTTCCCGTACTTTCAGAAATCTCTTGAACAAAAAGTCCAATTGCCCCTTCAATATTTTTGGTGTATGGCATTGAAAATAAATTATTAACTCCTTTTTCATATAAACTATAAAGAAATGCTGCAAATTCTATAGCCGGATTAATAGACTCCTTCATGTACAATGAATACCCTTGATCTAATCCCTTTATAAACATATCCACATTTATGCCAGAAATCAGCGCAGGAACAATTCCAACATTAGAAATTGACGCTGCGAACCTACCGGAGAGATCTGGAACATCAAGGATCGGAGCTCCCATATCCTTTAAAATTGATAGCATTGTACCTTTGGATGATAATCCAATAAAAGGATATCCTTTTTTAACAAAAATTCCGATTGTAGAATTAACGTCTAAAGTTTCTCCTCCTCGAGAAATTGGGATTACAAGAGAATCAGATGGATTCGTGAGTTCTAAGCATTTATTCAGCTCAGATGAACGTGAACTAGTAATTGGATAAATTTGCTTATGAGAAAGATGAGATAATGCCATTAATGTTTGAATTGACCCTCCTGTTCCTATAACTATTACATTCTTAATTTGGTCTAAATCGAAAAGTGAGAGTTTTTCATCTATTAAATCAAAATCTAGATAAGATTTAGTATCAATAAAGAAAGGGTCCCCCCAATTTTTCTTATTGGATTTAATTATTGAGAGATAATTTAAAAGAAGATTTTCAGGTAGTTTCGGGTAGTATTCAATTTTAAGATTCATATAATTTTCATTACCAAATAATTAATTATTAGATTATACTATTCTAAATTTTATTTTGACTTATAATTCTTTCCTCCTCTCGTGATTATATTATTTTATAAAAACAAATTTAATATATAGCTACTTTACTAAATTCATAACAGTAAAATTTACGAAACGATTTTACAAGGGTTGCTTTAAATGTCAGACGAACAATTATTACTCCTCCTTAATAACTTATTTGATAATGTTGATGGAGCGAGATCAGCAGCAATTGTATCCAAAGAAGGATTAATTGTTCATTCCATATTAGAAGAAGGAATCGCTGATTTGAATTTGGCTGCAATGACAGCTACAATTTTATCTGTGTCTGAGCGGGTTTTGATGGAATTAAAATCAGGATTTCTAGATGTTTGCATATTACAAGGTGAAGATGGGAACTTCGCAGTGATGGAAGCTGGAAATGATTTAATTTTAGCGTTATGTTTGGATTTGGACTCAAGAATGGATACTTGTTTCATAGAGATGCGTAAAACTTCAGATGCGATTAAAAATATGTTCTAAATTTTTTATCCTTCTTATTACTAGGTTAACAACTTCTAAAAATTGAAAAATTTGAAGTCTATTTCATTTAAAATAGCTGGAATTCTATTTTTTCTTTATTATATTAGAGTATATAAAATACACTAAAATTTAATCGATTGTGATTAATTATGGCTAAAGCAAGTGAAATAGAAGAAGTAAGCAATATTGAAATGGGGAAACCATATTATTGTACCGAATGCAAGCGAAATCATACAAAGGGTAAAATATATAAGGAACACGCTGAGTTTGCTCGATTTGAAAACGAGGAAGAAGAAAAGAAAAAAGAACCAGAAGTAGATGAAGTAGATGAAGCAGAATTAGAAGAAGCTTTTCAGAAATTAGACGAAATGGAAGAAGATTTTGAAGAAGAAGTAAATGACGATGACGAGAACGATGATGAAATAGAACTGGCAATAGATGATGGAGAACAACTAGAAGGCGTTGATGCTGTTAAAAAATTACCTGGTGTTGGAGAAGCTACACTTAAAAAACTTATTAAAGCAGGATTTGCTAGTCTTGAATCCATTGCGTATACTCCTCCTTCCATTATCCAAGAAGCTTCAGGACTAGGAGATAAAACCACAGCAAAATTAGTTAAATCTAGCATGCAAAAGCTAAATATCGGATTTAAGTCAGCTGAAGATGTATGGGAACTTAGAAAAAATATTGCTCGTATTTCAACTGGAAGTCAAGAGTTAGATGATCTTCTTGGTGGAGGTCTTGAAACTGGATGTGTAACCGAGTTTTTTGGAGAATTTAGAAC
>JAGXNU010000275.1 GCA_019894815.1 Promethearchaeota archaeon | reverse complement strand
GCATTAATACAGGATCCGGAGATTCTCTTCTTAGATGAACCTACGTCAAACCTAGATCCCGAAACAAGCAGGACAGTTAAAGATCTTGTGTTGGATTTAGTGAAAAAACTAAATAAAACTATTTTTATATGTACTCACTTACTCGATACTGCTGAAGAATTATGTGATAAAATTGGAATTATTAATAATGGGACCTTACTAATAGAGGGAAAACCCCGAGATTTGATCAAATCTGTTGATGCAAAAGATTTAGAAGATGCTTATTTAAAAATGTTGAGAATAACTAGAAACAAAAATGTATTATCTTGGAGATAGCTAGGTACTTTTCAGATTTAATACCTACCTACTGATCATGTTCTGATATAACCTTGGATTGTAAATTGAAAATTGAATAAATAAAGAAGAAAAATAATAATTAATTGATTTTAGCACCACATTCAGCACAATATATACCATTTTGAGAGAGATTAGCTCCACACATTGGGCAGAAATTAACTGTTTCTGCTTGTTTTAGGATTACTGTAGAAGTTGTTGCAACGGTTGGAGAATTATTCGCCATTATTATTTCAGATTCTTGGGATATATGTATCATCATATTTGCTATTTTAGCTACCTGAAAGTAACCAACAATTTGCAGTATAAAACCTATGAAAATCGTAATACCAAACATGAATAAAGCATTTAATAAAGCTCCAGTGGCAAGATTATCAATACCTTTAATGACATCTCTCATCAAAATTTTTGAAGACATGGATTGATTTTCCTCGAAAAAGATCTTTAAATTCTTCCATGCTTTCATTTCTATTACAAACGCAGAAATGACTAATATAAGTCCTAAAGCTATTAAAACTGAACCAATTATAACTATACCCACGAGATTTCCAATCGGAATTAATAAACCTATAGCCAAGAAAATTCCACCAGATATTATACAGAAAAGCGAAAGAAATAATCTAGTAATGGAAGATATCATTTTTGAACGAAATTTCTCGAGAAGATCATTATTAAATGATAGATTGATAAATTTTATGTTATTTAAAGCAGCAAATTTGAATACAAGAGCCAAGATAAGTCCTATAAAACCTATACCTGGAATTAAGGAAACAAGGAGAAAAATCGCGATTAATTGCGTGTTCTTTCCAAAATCTCTAAATGCGCCTAAAATTGAATTATTCCACATTTTATTTTAATTACCTTTTACTCATTTATTATTAATTTATTGTTAACTTTCTTAGAGAAGGTAAACTATATTTATCTGATGGAGTCCAATTTTTAATTTTTATAAAACAAAAAATGATTCCTCTACCAACCTTAAACTAGGGGGAATAAAAAAGAAAGTAAAAAAAACATGAAATTACGAGCTGATAAGCTGAAAAAGTATCGAATTCTGGGGAATGAAGAATTGGTCGCCTTTCTTAATAACCACAGTGTGGAAGTATTCGGCGAGTCCGAGAAAACCTCTGATTACTGACTCATCTTCTTCAAATTTGAAGATTAGCTTAGCTACAGCAGCAGCTGTATTAAAATTGACTTTATCATATACACGTTCGTCAATTAGGGGGATCTTGAGCTCGTTTACGATTTCATAAACACGTTTTATGAAGAGTTCTCTCTTTGCCATATTTACATAATCACCTATCTATTAATTATTCTAATAATAAAGTTCTTTTAAATTTTAAGTTGTAATATTAAAGATTACAAATGAATAATAATATATAATATTGGATGTTTTTATTTGTTGTTTTTTATTATGACAACCTATTTTAAGGTTCATAAGGCAATAGACTTCATGAAAAAGATAGATAATGGGATTAGCTCTTGAACTGTGATTGAAGGATTAAGACTTGCAAAAAATATAATGTTATAAATGAAAATTAATATAATACCATTAAGATTATAATTTATATAAAAAACTACTTATAAGTACTTAAAACCTTAGAGGATTGAAACTTGGCTCCTAAAGAACAAAAAAAGGTAGAACGCGTCATCAATTTCATGAAAAAGGGATTACAATCATTAAGCGATGACCTTGAAGAGACTGTAAAGGGGTTAAATGATTTCATTCAATCATTAAACAAAGCTTTAAAAGATTTAAAGGAAGTTGAAGTTACGCCACAAGCTCACACTGTAAGCTCTTCCTCTAAAAAAGTTGTTGGAACTGCGCCGGTACAAGCAAAAACTGCAGCTGCAAGCACATTATTTAATCTTTTAAGTGGTGGAGCTTCTTCGACCGATACTAGTGCTCCAGATTTGTATGTTGGGGCACCCTCAGCACCTGTTGGAGCTCCGAGTCTTCCTGCGGTCCCCATGGCGGCTGCCGCTGGTCCGCCTAAAGC
>JAGXNU010000274.1 GCA_019894815.1 Promethearchaeota archaeon | reverse complement strand
GCAATCAGGCATCTTTCATCTTCGCGGCAAATTCTTATCGTAAACTTTTCGATAGTGCCTTCATCCTGTAGTTTAACTACGCGTTTTCTTACCGTGGACTCAGACATAGGCATTCCTTCAGATGCTAATTGTTCTGAAATTTCTTTATAAGATTTTCTTGAATCCTCAATTAACAATTCAAGTATCCTCTTGTTCTTATCATCCAAATTTTTCATATTTCTTATTCCCCTCGAATATTTAAAATATTTAAAATATTTAAAAAAATTTGATTTTACATTTTAAAAAAATTATCTCTTAGATCAAAAATCCTTAAGCAATGGTTCAAAAAGTCTTTCATACTCAACGGCCATACAATGTATTCCGGCTGCTTTAGTAGTTTTCTTTATCTCTTTTATAAAAGGCACGTAAAAATCAAGGTTTATTTGGTCAATTGCGGCATATTTTTCTTTTTTATTTTCGATTTTTTTAGCTTTTTTGAGTGCATCCAAGAAATCTTTGGGGACTGAAACACCTGGGATATATTCATTGAAGTACCATGCTATCCCGTAATTTTTGATAGGGAATAATCCAAGTAATACAGGTGTATTGTACTTTTCAAGTTCCTTTAAGAACCCTTTTGCTTGATCTATATCAAATGATGTCTGTGTTTGAATGAAGTCAGCGCCAATTTCACATTTTCTACCAACTTTTAAGATCTCTGGTTCCACTGGGTCTGAATTTGGATTAGCGGCACATCCTACATTTATTTCAAGTCTTTCACCTTCAATTTCATTTCCTTCTAAATCTGTGTGATCATCAACCATTTTAGAGACAAGGTCTATTAATTGTGTGGAATCAAGGTCAAATACAGCTCGAGCGTTTTTATTATCACCGAGTGCGGAATGATCTCCTGTTAAAGCTAAAAGATTTTTCAACCCAAGAATCGCTCCACCAAGAATATCTCCAAATAAAGCAATTCTGTTTCTATCTCTTACAGTCATCTGCCAGATAGCTTCCAAACCGGTTTGTTGCTGAACTAAATGGCATGGTACCATTGAGCATACATACGCATCTCCTTGTGGACCATCGGTTACATTAGCAGCAACGATTTTTCCAGTTTTCTTCATTTCTTCAGCAGAATGAATGACTGACGAAAGATCTTGCATCTTTTTGGGTTCAAGTTCTCCGGTAAAGAGAAACTTTCCTTCTTTCATTGTTTTTGTCAAATTGCTATAGGCAGGTCTTTTTGGCATTTTAAGATTTCGCCTCCTCTTTTTCTTCTTCTTCATTTGATGCTGTTGTATAGATATCTATAAACCGTGGACTTGACCATAATCGATAATTTCTTGGAGGTCGATATTTAGTAAATAGATCAAGTCGGTTAAATTGTTTAAGGCGTGCCCAGATCTTTATCCAAGCACAATCGTGTACATATCCACCTACTTCGCATTTACCTCCTACTGTCCCTCCACATGGTCCATTACTTAGATTCTTAGCACATCCCGCCATTGGACAAATTCCTCCAGTTACTCCTAAAAGACATTCACCGCAGGTTTCACAATATTCGGCAAATTCATTCTCTCCATGATTTTCGGCTCCACCAAACATACTATTTTGTGCGGGAAAGGTCAGAATATTGGGAAAGATCCGATTCATCATGCCCACACCTAGACCACAAGCCAATGTAACGATTGCATCATATTCTTCTATAAACGGTCGAACAGTAGTTGCAGCAATTCGATCATCACATTGTCGTAAAACGGTTATTGCTTTCCATTTTATCTCCTTTCCTTCTGTTCTTGCTTTTAATTCTAACATCTGCGCTAAGGTTTTTGCTTCATTGAGAGAGCGTGGAGGTTGACAGCAACCATCACACCCCAATACTAAGATTTTTTCATAAGGTTTTATCATTTCATATATTTCTTCAATATCTTTTAGTTGTGTTATAATCATTTCATAAGCACCATAGATTTTTATTTTACTTGATTATTATTTATTGTATTATTTTAATTTCTTTTTTTTTATAATCCGATTCAATCGGACCTAAATTTTTAATTTGATTGGTAAATTCAGTCATGGTTTCGGCAAAAATCTTTCCTTCACTTGCAGAAATCCATTTTCTCATAAATCGTCCTGGATTTATTCCAATAGACTTTAAAGATTCAGCAATCTCATCAGTTCTTCTTAATGTGTCTTGATTACCAGCAATGTAATGGCAATCACCAATATGACATCCCCCTACGAATACACCATCAGCACCTTCTAAAAATGCTTGATATATGAAGCTTTTCGGGAGCCCCCCGGAGCACATAACCCGGATAGTTCTCACATTTGGAGGATATTGATATCTACTAACTCCAGCTAAATC
>JAGXNU010000273.1 GCA_019894815.1 Promethearchaeota archaeon | reverse complement strand
CTTCTAAAAAATTTGGTGGTGTTAATGGAGATAATTTTCTTAATCTTCTAACAACACCGGGTAAAACTTCAATTACTCTATCAATATCAGATTCTTTTGAATTTCTTCCTAAAGAAAATAATAAACTTCCATGGGCTTCCTCGTGTAATAATCCCATGGATATTAATGTGTGAGAGGGTTCTAATGTTTTAGATGAGCAAGCAGACCCAGTAGCACCACTGACATTTTCATCTCTTAATGATAATATTAAAGATTCACCTTCAATATAATCAAATCTGAAGTGAGCATTATTAGGTAGTCGTTTTTCAGGATGCCCATTTAAATAAGACCTAGGAATTGCCTCAAGTACGCTTGGAATTAATTTATCGCGTAATTTTTTTAAACGGGAAGCTTCATCGTTTATAACCGATTTCATGATTTCAGCAGCCTTTGCAAAACCTACGATACCAGTTAAATTCTCAGAACCAGATCTCATTCCTTTCTCTTGACCGCCCCCTATGATAATTGGATTGATTCGTATTCCTTTTTTTAAGTATAAGGCTCCAACTCCTCTTGGACCATAAATATCATTTGATGATAACGTGATTAAATCAAATGGTATCTTTTGAACATCTATTGGAATAACCGCTTCGCTCGCCACCGCATCTGTGTGGAACAAAATATTCTTTTCATTAGCGATTTGGGCTATTTCATCAATAGGTTGCAATGAACCGACTTCATTACTTGCTGTAGAAATAGAAATTAATGTTGTCTTATCTGATATTAGTCTTTTCAATTTATCAAGTGCAATTATTCCATATTGATCAACAGGAACTCTGCTAATTCTAAATCCTTCTCGCTCTAAATACTTACCAATATTTAATATTGAAATATGCTCGATCTCGGATATGATGATATGGTCTCCTTTTCGTTTATTTTTTAACGCTGAGCCTATAAGCGCCATGTTGTTTGATTCTGTTGCTCCCGAAGTGAATAATATATCTTCTGCATTAGGTGCGTTTATAAAATCAGCAACTTTTTTACGAGATTGCTTTAAGATTTCTGTAGCAATATCACCATGACCATGAAGCGATGCGGGATTAGCAAAATTTTGATTAAAATATGGTAACATCTCTTCAACTACCCTTTCATCAACCGGTTTTGCCGCTTGATAATCTAAATATACACTCATTTTATTATCCCTCTTTTATCTTAAAAATAAAAAAAATAGTTAGAACCACATGGTTGCATCTGCATCTAAGGCGAGATCGTTCAATGTAGCAGCCCCTACAATCTTAACGTTAGGGATTAATTCCACTTTATCCCAACCTAACATTCTTTTTGAGGCTTCACATACAAGGATTTCAACACCCATTTCTAAAGCCTTATCGATCATCTCTCTGACACTTGGAAAGCTTCCTAATTTAATTTTTTCGGCTTCGCCTGGTTTTAATACTTTTAAACTGGTTCCCAAATAATAAACAATTGCCTTGATATCCATTGCTCTAGCAGATTGAGCTAATACTAAAGGTGAATACTGACGTTCTGGGTCGTGGCTTGTTTGAACATATAATATGTTTTTTTCTTCACTCATTTTTTACCACCATTATTTCTTTTTTCTGAAAATAAATGTTAAAAGATCATCATCTTTCTTAAAATCCAAGACCTCTGTCTCAGTTCGCTTTGCCCAACGATGTAAATCTTCATCAGCGGCAGGATCATCAGCAATGACTTTAAAACATTGACCTATCTCTAAAGTTTCAATCATTTCTCTTACTTCAAATAGGGGCTCAGGACAAAATAATCCCGTTGTATCTAATTCTTTTACAATTTCACACTCATTTTTATCTGTCATGTTAATTACACCTTTTTTATATTAAAAATTAGGATTTTTATTGGATAGTTTATATTATCACTTTTAACGTCTAATTTAATAGTAGACAAAAAGCTAGATATACCTTCTCATTATAATTTAGTGAAAAATTACATCAATGTGAAATTAGTAGAAAACAAACATTAAACCCTTATTATAATTTATAAAACTGGAAAAAATTTGGGATAAATAGTTGGAATGAACTTCTAATAAATGATTTGGTGAAGTTCAACTAAAAATAAATGGTTCACTGACTCCCAAATATTTTTCGATAACACCCAAAATCTCTTCTTTACTACCTATATAGCCACATAATTGATGAGTTGCCTTTCCATGTGAAGTATTGTCTATAGTCTTAAATGGATTTAATTGAAGTTCAATTTCGCCAAATTGTAAAGACGGCGTATTTGGAGATTCAGAATTATAAGATTGGATAACTCCAATTTCACTGTCAAGATGATCTCTGGATACATCAAAACAATCTTCCTGTTTCTTAGGGAC
>JAGXNU010000272.1 GCA_019894815.1 Promethearchaeota archaeon | reverse complement strand
CTATAAATCAAATCATATATAACAAATTCAAGAAGATAGCTCAAGAATTAGGTATGACTCTAAATACAATTTCTTAGTATGCATCGACAAATAGATTTCGCTCCAATTAATCATATTAAACACCCTAAATTCCTATGAAAACTGAGAACAGGATTAGAGCTATAATTCTTACATATCAAACTGGTTTAGAATTTCTGATATCTCAAATTTAATTGCCATTAATCGCACCAATTAATTAATTTAAGTTTTTTTTATCTTGAGGATGATTAAATATATTTTTCTAGTATTTAAATTTCAGAGACATACTGAATTTAGTATATTCATTAGACCTTTTTGTAAAATTTAAATAAGAAGTATGAAACACGGGAAAATCACACAGAGGTTCAATATTAGATTAAATTTTCAGCCTAATTTCTAATTGAAATTTTTTAATTGCTCTTTTTAAGGTTAAAAGAAAATATAAAGGAATAGACTTAAATAAGGGATTATACTTAAATACCTTATGACCAATATTACTTTTAGTATTGATGATGAGATTCATAAAAAAATGAAACAGCATCCTGAAATTAAATGGACTGAAATCTTACGTCAATCCATTATAAAATACCTCAAAAATGTGGAAGAAATTGATGTAATATCGATTAAAGAATTCAGAGAACGTTTAGATCCAGAATTGCTACAGAAAATTGAGGAACTAGACGAACAAGAAGAAATTTTGTTTTATAAAGAAGCTAAAAAAATGGAACAAGAAAGATTGAATCGTTTACAAGATTTAGAGAGGAGTTCAGAAAAGTAATGTGGTTATTGGATACTAACGTATTAATACAACGTAATAAATCGAAAATAAGACCATTTAAAAAAGGCATAATATTTACTACTATTCTGTCACTTATTGAGTTTCCCATGGCTTTAAAATATAAGGAGATTTCAGTAATATATCCTTCTTCCATACATTATGAGCAAGGATTTAAAAATGCATTATTGCTGAGAGAAAAAGGCACTCCTATACCCACGGTTGACATTTTGATTGGTACTATTACTGTTGATAAAAACCTAATATTAGTCTCGGATGATTCTCATTTTAAATATCTTCAAGAAGTTGAACCTCGCTTAAAAATTATTAATTCAGAGACATTTATAAAAAAATATTAACAAATTGATGAAGGTTCAATCTAATGAATATTGCACTCTTTTATTTCTCAGCAACCGGGATAACTGAAATTATTTCAAATCACATTGCTACGATTTTAGAAGGAGAAGGAAATTCTGTAAAACTGACAAACATGATTACGCCTGATAGTAGACAAACTCAAATTGATTTCTTAGAGTTTGATGCATGTATCTTTGGATTTCCAGTTTTCGGAGGAAGACCTCCCACTGTTGCTGAGGATTGGATGAGAACAATTGATGGTAGGAATCTGAAATGCTCAATGTTTTTTACATACGGTGCACGAGATTTAGAGTGGGCACATCAAGTTGCATATTATTTATTAACACAAGCGAATTTTCAAGTGGTTTTGTCAGCAGAATTTATCGGAAAGCATTCATTCAATGTTGCAAAAGGATGGTCATTAGCAGAAGACCGACCTAATCAATTAGATTTTGAGGTTGCTACAGAATTTGCATTACAATCAATTATTCGGTTTCAGAAGGACAGCAAATTTAATATCGACTTATCGGAATTTTCCTATAAACCAGTGAAAACTATAGAAACAAAAGGTCCTTATTCTAAATTTTATCCTTCGAGAGTTACGGATGATTGTAGCATGTGCTACTTATGTGAAAAAGAATGCCCAGTAAAAGCTTTTGATGCTATTTCGGGGGAAACTAACAGAAAATTATGCATTACATGCATGCATTGTGTAACAATCTGTCCAGATAAGGTAATTCACGTTGGTGATGTATCTCAATTATTAGAGAAATTTATGGATCATTTTGGATTAACTGAAGACATAGTCGAACAAAAAAGGAGTAAAATAATTTTTTAGATTAATACTTTTTTCAGCCATATGGATCATAATATTTAAAAGGATATCTTAAATCTATTTCTTTAAAAATTGAGAATTTTTATTAGGTGGTATAAATGAATAATAAAGATAAGAAGAAGAAGAAATTTGGAGAGGTCGCTGGTGACTTAGAAGAGGATTGGGAAGAACACGATGATGATGACGATGATGATGATGATGACGATGATGATGATGATGACGATGATGACGATGATTAAACTAAAATCCATAATATAAGTAAATATTAATTCAATTCTTTTTTTCCAAATAGTTATTTTCATATTTATAATTGAGAAGAATAAATCTTTTAACCTTTTGATAAGATATCATGATATCTAAATAAAAACTAAA
>JAGXNU010000271.1 GCA_019894815.1 Promethearchaeota archaeon | reverse complement strand
GTCCTTTATAGATCTCAGAAAAATCCCATGTGATTTCTTTTTCTGTCAAATTTTTATCATCTTAATTTGGATTGTGAATAATAAAAACTAATTCTTAGAAAAATTAAAATTTAATCATATTATGGTACTAATCAAACGTTTTTTAATAAAATATTAAATAGAACATTATTCGTATTCAATTGTGGCTGGTGGCTTATTAGAGATATCATAAACTACTCGATTAAAGCCCTTGACTTCATTGATGATACGGGTTCCTATTTTTTCAAGTAAATCCCATTCTAATTTGGCAAAACTCGCAGTCATGACATCTTTTGATTCAACTGCCCGAATTGAACAGATATATTCATATGTTCGAAAGTCTCCCATAACGCCTACAGTTTTTACTGGTAAAAAAACGCAAAAAACTTGCCATAAATCATTGTAAATACCAGCCTTTCTTATCTCTTCTAATAGGATGCTATCTGCTTCTCTTAGAATTTCTATTTTCTCTTTATCTATGGCTCCAACACATCTTACTGCTAATCCAGGACCCGGAAAAGGATGTCGATCGATTAGTTCTGGTTCTAATCCTAGTTGCTCGCCAATTTTTCGTACTTCATCTTTATAGAGATCTTTTAAAGGTTCAATAATCTTCAATCTCATGTCTTCTGGCAAAGTAAGATTGTGATGAGATTTAATTTTTGCTGCATTTTTACTCGTAGCAGCAGTTTCTACCCGGTCTGGATAAATTGTACCTTGAGCAAGATATTTTATAGATGGGTATTTAGTTTCTAACTCAATGGTTTTTTTTTCAAACACTTCTATAAAAGTATGACCGATAATCTTACGCTTTTCTTCTGGGTCATCAACACCCTTGAGTCGTTCTAAAAACAAACTTTTAGCATCGACATAATGAAAATTCTTAAGATTTATCTTTTCCTTGAATTGTTTCTGGACTTCGATTTCTTCATTTTTTCTTAGAACACCATTATTAACAAAGATACAATGCAATCTATCACCAATAGCTTTATGAAGTAAAACGGCGCATACAGATGAATCAACTCCCCCACTTAAACCAAGGATTACCCTATTAATTGCCCCTACTTCTTCCTTTATGAATTCAATATTAGTTTCAATCCAATCTTCTAATTTCCATTCTTTTTTCGCACCTACGATTTTATGAATGAAATTATTGAGCATGATGGTACCCTTTGCAGTGTTAACGACTTCGGGATGAAATTGAACACCATAAATGCCAAGTTTTTCATTTCCAAATGCAGCTATAGGACAAGTATTAGTTTTTGCCAAGGATTTAAATCCATCAGGCATCTGTGTGATTTGATCGCCGTGAGACATCCAAACAATCTCTTTTTTATCAAGGGAGTAAAATAAAGAATCGAAGTCTAGAATTTCTAATTCAGTTTTTCCATACTCTTTTTTTTCATTTGATTCAATAATTCCTCCTAATTGATGAATTATCAAATGCAGACCATAACAAATACCCAAAACTGGAATTCCTTCAGTCTTAACATGTTCATAAAAACCTTCTTCGAGTTTTGGACTATTTTCTTCATAAACACTACTGGGCCCTCCTGAAAGTATGATTCCTTTAGGAGATAAAACCATTAAATCAGATATTGATATATTGTGAGGAATAATTTCTGAATAAACTCCTAATTCTCTTACACGTCTGGCAATAAGGTGGGAATATTGGGAGCCCATATCAATAATACAAATTTTATCCATGGAATTATAACTAAAAAATTAATATAATTATTGTTAAGTTAAGTTTTAACATTAATGAACCTTTCTCACATAGAATATATATCCTTGCTGAGTATCAATTTTTCCAATTTATATTTTAAATAGATTACAATTAAATAGTATTACATTTAGAAATTATCAAGCAAAAACATACTATTTAGGTAAGATAAATTATGAAAGAAAATCTAGATCCCTTTCAGATCTCTCAAATACAACTTTATAATGCTTGTAAGATTCGAGCTTGTGATAGAGAAATTTATAAAGCTTTAAGTGAACCTGAAAGATTCGTTGAAGTAAAGCTTACTATAAAGATGGATGACAATTCTCTTAAAACTTTTAAGGGTTTTCGTTCTCAGTACAATTCTGCGAGAGGTCCAATGAAAGGTGGTATAAGGTGGCATCCTGATGAAACTGCTGCACTTGTAAAAGCATTAAGCGCTTGGATGACATGGAAATGCGCGTGTGTAGATATTCCATTGGGGGGAGCTAAAGGTGGTATCATTTGTAATCCAAGAGAAATGAGTAATAGAGAACTAGAAACGCTTGCAAGAAGTTATATTAGGAAAATAGCAGATTTTATAGGACCAAGTATTGATGTTCCTGCGCCTGATGTCTATACTAACCCCCAAAT
>JAGXNU010000270.1 GCA_019894815.1 Promethearchaeota archaeon | reverse complement strand
TGCCAACACTTCATCGAGAATAGTAAAGGGTATCCAAGCCTTAATAGACTCATGTTTTTATAATTCTATCTTAATGAATAATAATAATTAAAAAATTAATTACTTTTGGTAATTTTAAATGATTATAATGATTTCATTTTAAATGATCTGGTATAATTTGGTGTGCGATTAAATCATTAAATTTCTCTGCTTCTCTAATAATGTGAGTACATCCATTATTTATCAAAATTTCAGCTGAACGCGTGCGTGAATTATAATTTGAGCTCATTGTAAAGCCATATGCGCCCGTATCAAGAATGGCAAGATATTCATTTTCCTTTAATTTAGATAATTCGCGATTTTTCCCAAGAACGTCACCAGACTCACAAATTGGACCAACTATATCATAAGTTAATATTTCATTTTCATTTCGATTATCACATTTAATAATATGATGATATGAACCATACAATATTGGTCTAATTAGAGTATTAAATCCCGCATTTAATCCCGCAAACCTTTTATAACCGTTGTATTTAATTGTATTAATCTGTGCTAAAATAATGCTCGCTTCTGCTATTAAATACCGTCCTGGTTCTATTTTAAATTGCGGGGCACCTACATTCCCTCTTTCAACAATTTCTTTAAATTTTTTTACTACAATATTGATAAAATCCCCTAAATTTAGTGGATCTTCCTTAGGATTATAGGGTATCCCCAATCCCCCTCCGAAATCGATAAATTCGAATACCATGTCAAGTTTATCTGCAATATTCGCAATTATTGCGAAAAATTTTTCTATGGCTTTTTCAAAATCAAGAGGATTGATTATTCCAGATCCAATATGAATATGAATTCCAAATTTCATAAAACCAAGATTTAATGCTTTCGTATAAGCTTCGATAACTTGGTTGTCTAAAATACCAAATTTTATGTTTTTTCCTGCCGTGATCGTATGAGGATGATGTCCTGCTCCAAATTCTGGATTAATTCTAAATGAAATGATTCTTTTTTCCTTTCCTAAATCATCAATGATTTTTACTAGTCGATCCAGTTGACTAATGCTGTCTAAATTCACTAAAACATCGTGTCCAACAGCAAATTTAAAATCCTCATCAGTAAACATGTTGCCCGTAAACATTATTTTATCTGGAGATATTCCAGCTTTTAAACAAGTTCTTATCTCTCCTGAGGAAGTGCAATCAAAACTAGCACCTTCAGATTTTAAAATCCTCAAAATAGCTATATTTGAATTAGCTTTTACCGCAAAATGAATTTCATTATTCTTATATTCAAAATTAATTGCATTTTTTAATTTCTTATATCTATCTCGAATTATTTGTTCATTATTGACATATAGTGGAGTTCCATATTGATTCGCTAAGTTTACTGTATTAATATCTCCAAAATATAAAATTCCATCACGATATTCTAAATCTTTATTTTTTAACCACGCTTCATAATTCATTTTATTTACCTTCACATGCTTAAATATTAAAATTCAATTCGAGGGATTATTCCTGCAAACACTTTCTCAGCTGGACCTTCCATGAAGACATTTTTCCCATTATAGTGTATAATCAAATCACCTCCATCATTATGCACGGTGACAGGATTATTTTTTTTAAAAACCCCCAATATTGTTCCTGCTACAACAGCAGCGCAAGTTCCTGTTCCACAAGAATTAGTTATCCCAGCTCCTCTTTCAAAAACCCTTAAGTTGGCTTCATTTTCAGAAATAACTTTTACAAATTCCACATTTGTTTTTTTAGGAAAGCGCTCGTTAGATTCAATTAAAGCCCCATATGTATTTAATTGCTCATTACTCAATGAATCCTTGATAAAAACGATCGCATGTGGGTTTCCCATTGAAACTGCGGTGAATTTAAATATTCTATCTAACACGACTAACGATTCATTCACACATCTATTATTTAAACCACTTCCAATTACCGGAATGCTATCGCAATCTAAAATGGGAGCCCCCATATTAATTTTTACAAACCTCACTTTATCTTCTACAATAGTGAGTTGTGCCGTAATTATGCCTTTTAACGTCTCGATTTCTAAATAATCTTTTTTAATAATATCATTCTCATAAACATATTTTGCAAAACATCTAATTCCATTACCACACATTTCGGCTTCTGAACCATCTGGATTAAACATTTCCATGCGGATTTCTCTTTCTTTTGGATGACATACAAACAAAATTCCATCCGCACCAATTGAAAAATGAGGAGTACATAAGATTTTAGCCAAATCCTTTTTTTTATCATCCTTAATACCCCAATGGATATTGTTAATGAGAATGTAATCATTCCCTAGCCCGTGATGTTTTTCAAAATCGAGATTTTCTAATTTCATGAGGGTTTTTTTTAATTCTATCTTATTGAAACATTAAATAG
>JAGXNU010000026.1 GCA_019894815.1 Promethearchaeota archaeon | reverse complement strand
ATATAGAACAATTAAAAAGATATATTGATGAAATCTATTAAGAAGGTTGTCTGCAAAATTATTTTTATTAACTTCTTTTGATATTATAATCAAAATTAACTAATTATTTTATAATATCTGTAATGAAACAAGTTTCTATGATTTTACACCCTTTAATCTGAGAAAGCTTCTCTTCAATCAAGGGATTAAATTTTTCAATCGACTCAATCTCAACTTTGATAAATATCCCGCAATTTCCACTCAATCTCCAAATATTCGTTATTTCATCAATGTTTTTTAATTCGTTAAGGATATTTTTGATTTCCTTGAAATCAGGTTCAATTTTAACTGTAGCTTGTGTTTTTGGCTTTGTGTTTACTGAGAAATCAATAGTGAATTTTTTTATAACATTGTCCTCTATTAACTTATTAACTCTTCGCCGAACGGTTGCTTCCGTTTTCCCAACCCCCTCTGCGATAATATTAAATGATTTTCGACTATCACTTTTTAATTCTTCCAAAATTTGAATATCAATAGCATCCAAAATTATTCAACCTCATGTTAAAAAAGCATACTTATTATTATTAAGTATGATAAATGAATTATCAAATTTATTAATTTCGTATCCAAATATATTCGTTTTTATCGAAAAAAATCGTTTTTGTCGAGTCGGAAAATATTTCATAAACAAAGAAATCAATTAACCTTAATGAAATAGAATAAATACTAATAGTTATCTTATCAATAAGATTCATTAACATTCAAATTATTAATTTAGCATGAAAGAGTTATTTTTAGGGCTTGATTGTTCCACACAAGGACTTACAGCTATTATAGTTGATTTCAACTCTTTTCAAATCATTCATGAATATGAAGTGAATTATGATAGAGATTTGGCTCATTATAAGACTCAAAATGGAGTTTATATACATGATGATGGAATTACGGTTCACTCAAATCCTATCATGTGGGTAGAAGCCCTAGAACTATTATTTCATGACATGTTGAAGGATGAAGTAGCGATTAATACCATTTTGGCTATTTCGGGATCAGCTCAACAACATGGTACTGTTTATCTCAATGATACATTCGAAAAACGACTTCAAAATTTAAATCCCGATTCTAATTTAAGAGATCAAATACTTGGCTCATTCTCACGAAAAACAAGCCCTGTTTGGATGGACTCAAGCACGTCAAAACAATGTCAAGAAATTAGAGAAAAATTGGGAGGTATTAAAAAGGTGATTAAACTCACGGGTTCAAATACTTTTGAACGATTCTCTGGACCCCAAATAAGGAAATTCTACCAACATCAACCAGAACAATATGATAAAACGCAAATAATTCATTTAATCAGCTCTTTCATGGCTTCATTATTATTAGGAAAGAGTGCACCTATTGATCATGGAGATGGAGCCGGAATGAATTTAATGAATATCACCACCAGTCAATGGGATCAAGATGCTATCGAAGCAACAGCACCAAATTTGCGCCTAAAATTACCTCCTCTTGTTAAATCTCATGAGATTATTGGAAAAATTGCCCCATATTTTACAGAAAAATATGGTTTTTCCTCAAGTACCTTACTTATTGCTTGGTCAGGGGATAATCCAAATAGCCTGATAGGGGTGGGTTTGACCTCCAAAGGAAAAGTAGCCGTAAGTTTGGGAACGAGCGATACATATTTTGGATACATGGAACAATTATATCTTGATTTTAAAGGAGAAGGGCACGTATTTGGTGCTCCCACAGGTGATTACATGAGCTTGATATGTTTTAAAAATGGCTCATTAGCAAGAGAGGCCATTAAAAATCAATTTAGTTTAACTTGGGGGGAATTTTCAAATATGTTACATAGTACACCTCCAGGTAATAGTGGAAATATAATGCTACCCTACTTTTTTCCCGAAATTGTCCCTCTTGTATTAAACCCTAAAGTATATCGATTTGGGTTTAAGGAGTTTGATCCAGAAATAAACGTGAGAGCCATTGTAGAAGCACAATTTTTATCCATGAAATTACATTCAAGATGGATTGGTGAAAAAGCTACTGAAATTCACGCAACTGGGGGAGCATCAACAAATAGAGAGATAATGCAGGTTGCCGCTGATATATTTAACTTATCTGTACGTATTTTTGATCTTACTGACTCAGCAGCCCTAGGGGCGGCTATAAGGAGTGCAAAATCTTTTTATGACTCGGTCAGTCAAGATAAAAACTGGGCTGAAATTACTGAAAGTTTGCTAAAATTACTAGTTAAAGAAATTCTATACCCAAATGAAAAAGTCAAAGAATTATACGAAGAAATGCTTATTTTGTATGAAAAATACGAAGATCATGTGCTCAGAGAAGGTGAAAATCCCGAACTTTATAGACAGAGATTTAAAAACAAATGTTTGAAGAGAGATATAGAAAGTTATAAAAAGATTTAATCCCAAATACCGTATAATAATATAATTAAAATTTAAACCAAACATTATGACATCGGAACTTTCAGAACCTTCTAGAAATAAAAATAAGTTATACATTCTACTTGCTGTGATTCTCATATCAGCAATTTCGATCATCCTGATCTCTATAGCAATCGCAAATTCAACTCCAATAGATGGAGGCGGATGAGGATGTCTTGTAATCCCACACATCACCAACTTATTAGAGTTAATACTTTATATATGAATGATTCTTGTGAAAAAATGATGGTCACAAGAGGACTGCCCTGCCCGGGTAAAAAATGGTGAAAATCATAGTTTAAATGTATCGTAAAATTATTAATATGATTACTATTATAATTAGTATTATTTGGTTGTAAATTGAAAATTCTTATAAATTTTCAAAACATAATAAATTAAATCAATAGAGATTTAGGTGAAAAAGCATCTCGAAAGAAATTCCCGAAAAAGTGAAAGCATCACTTCGTTCTATTGGACTCACAGATTATGAAATCGCCATATATCTCACACTAATTAGCAAAGGTCCAATGGATGCGAGAGAGCTCTCTGATGCCTCAGGAGTTCCTTACTCGCGTATCTATAACATTTTAACTCAACTCGAAAAAGATAAAATGTGGATTTTAAAAGAGGAATCATCACGCCCATCGAAATATTTTTCGAAAAGCCCAGATGAAGCCTTAGTAATAGCAAGAAAACAATATAACGAAAGTTTTGATGAATATTCAGACAAAATAATTCATGAACTCACCCCAATATATGAATCACACGATACTCCCATAAAAGTTGCTTTATACATCCATCGCGGTCGAAATGCGTGTATTAGTCGTGGACTTTCTTTAATAAATAGAGCAAAAACCTCTTTATATTTAGTATGTCCCCAACAAGAATTTTTAGACATATTCTATGATGATACTAAAAAAGCTAGAGCTCGAGGAGTGATAGATATCAAAATTTTAGTTGAAGAAAAATCGCTTGAGGACAAGAAATTCCTCACAATACTCAAGAAGTATTCTGAAATATCAATAATTCGCTCCAGAGATCAAGTATTTGGAACGTGCGTAGTCATGGATGAAGGAGAAGATGCATTTATTATCTTAACTCAAAAATTCTTTAAAGGTTTAAGTTATTTTGGCGCGTTAACTGATCATGTAGCTTTTGGACCCGCAGCTAATTACTATTTTGATTATTTATACAAATCCGCAAAAGATGTTGAATTAAAGTAACTCCCTCATTCTATTGTTGATTGAATATTTTTCTTATTTGAAAAATTAGAAGTTATTTTTAAGAATAAGAATAAAGAAAATAATAGTTTTATTACCAAGAAATTGTTATTGCTTTTTCTGGACAAGCTTCTATGCATTTAAAACATCTCGTACAAAGAGAACCCCATATCGGAGTTATCCTCCAGTCTTGGGGATCGTAAGGATCCTCCTGTTTTTCTTCCGTACCAAGGGTGGGATGCATGACAAAAACCGCGGGATCACATGATCTCATGCAGAGACTACAATCCCGTGGATCAATTTTACCTTCTTCCCCACAAATTGAATAATCAATTTTGATTTTCGTTCGTTTTTTCTTGCTTTTAGATTTACTCATCATCATCACCTAATATGTTCCATCAAATCCCGGAAAATCCTCCCTTGGAATTAATTTTAAAGCATCATGTTGACACGCATGACGACATACTCCACATCCAAAACACTTGTCATAATCAATAATTACTCTATTCATTGAAGGAATGAAACGAATCGCGCTCAATTGACACGTTGCAACACATTGCTTGCACCCTTGGCAATTATCTTGATCTAATTGGATGATATACTCTGCTTTATACATGACGTCCAAATCAAAGTTATTCCTTAGAGTAAATCCACCACATTCAGGACTTTCACATGAACAAATGGCATTTATATAAGGAACTGGTTGAAACCAAACTGATGATATGTATCCTTTCTTGTTAAACTCCTCCAGTTTTTCCATCGCAGTCTCTCTATCAATTTTATAGGTCCTGTCTTTAGGGATGAATCGGGGGAGCTTTTCTATTACTTCTGATAGTACTCCAAAGTTAATACATACAGCTTCTTTCTTTTTTCTCTGCATCCACCGACACATGCAATAATTGCAGATTATTGGCTCAGCTGCAAGTTCTGACATTATGAGTTGAGCGTCCTCCAAGGGGATAACTTGACCAAAATGACCATCTGCATTTTTTGCATTTCTATTCTTCGAGTCATTATGGATCATGCTTTCCGCACTCCATCTTAAGATTCGCCCAATTATTGGCATCTTGAGCTTATATCCCAGGTCTTTCGAAGAAAAACCAGCAATTTTTCTGATGTAGATTTGCTCAAAATTCATCCACTGTTCAGTCAAATATTCTCTCATTTCATTTTCTGATGAAATTTCATTAGCATGGTAGTTCCTAGAGTTTAGATACCATTTTTAGTAATTTAGATCGACTCGATCTATAGTTTCAGCGGCTCTGCTGAAAATTTTTACCGGCTCCATGCATTAAACAATATTGGCACATTATATAATATTCTCCAAAAATTATGTATATACGATACTTCGTTTTAAGTATTAATAAACCTTAGACTTTATCCCATGATTATTTCTTTTACAAAATAGTTGAAGATTTTTATAGAATGATAGAAATAATACATGCGGCACAAACGAAAATGACTTTTTTATCGAAAGTCATAAAGAAGATCGTATTGAAACTCCCCTTGATTCTATTAATGGTTTTAAGATTGAGGCATCAAGAACATATCTTCTTCATGAGAGTACTCAAATACATTTAACTACCGCAGTTGGAATTCTTTCTAAACACTCTACATGATAATCTCTATACAAATAATATTAAAAAAATATAATTTATTAAAAAAATTAAAAATGTAAATCAAGAAGGGGTGTTAAAATGTATATAATAATTACCTTAAAAGATGGAACTGAGCATTCTCTGTTAATATTTGAGCTAGAAGAATGTGGTATATATCAGAAAACATTTTTTATCGCAAATAAAAAAGAACGTATAGAATTTCCCATTGATTCTCTGAGTAGTTTTAGAGTTGAAAGTTCTAAAGGGAGAAGCTGGGAGGGTGATAGCACGATTTTAAATCCAGCTATTATAATTCTCTCTCAATGTTTACCTTAAATTTAATTTTTTTTTTCTTATTTATTTTTAACACATTATCTCGCTAAGTCATGCTTGTCCTCAAATGTTCCATCATTCCTGTACCAATTTCACCTGTATCTAAGTTTTTCATGATTACCATTTGTTCAAATAACTCGGTAAAACCGCCTGGAAAATCACGAGTGAACCGAATAAATGAATTTTTAAAAATTCGAACTGATTTGATCTTATATAGATTTCCCTCACTATCTTCGAACTCATAAGTGGCTGATATTGGGCTTTTGAATTGATCATTATCATTTGATGTTTTAATATCTAAAGATGTAAGTAATCTATTACCCTCATTATTTGAAGTATGACCTGATAAATCTATTTTATCCTTGGAATAATCTTTCCGAAACGCACAAGACCAATTTTTAAATTGAAAATGACCTGCATACCATTTATCGAACTGATGCCAATCTCGAAAACCCCAACTTTTATCTCGTTGCCCATATCCATTTATTTTAATGATTTTTCCATTATTTTTAATTATCTTCCCACTAACTCTTCCTGATGATTCAAAATGTTGATGCCAAGATTTAGAAGAATCTTTACCAAAATTGTGAGTTCGAAATCTCGTTTCAAATGTTATTTCAAATTGTAATTTCCGCGACTTGTATGATATGTTCCATTTTTTAAATGGTTTGATGAGCGTGTATGAGAGCTTTTTATCTTGCAACATGACATTGATATCATTATCATAACCCTGCATAAGTGGTTCTTTATAATACACTTCATTTCGATCTTCTAAGAATAGTAAAAATACGAACTCTCTTCTGTTTTCATTAGGGACTATCCCTATTGTAGAAAATCCTGAAATTTTATTAGTTAAATCAGTCCAATTAAAATAATAAGATTCTCGCCATTTTAACTCATCAGTAGGCTGATGTAACAATTCATCTTCCTTATTTAACCCAGAAGGTATATTATTATTCATGTAAATCATTCCTCTGGAAGTAAATACAAGGATGGTCCTTCTCTTTTCTTTTTTGACCTACTCCTCATTAAACGAGGGATTCCAGGGTCAAAATCAGATTCCATGAACTGTGGAATATATTTGTTCATTGTTTTATCAGTCAGATCCCAATTAAAATTACTTGTGATGCCCACCTGATTTGTATACCGCGCATAACCATAACAATAAGCTCGAGCTCCCGCAATAAGTCGTTGCTTGCGGTCCCATTTTGAAAATTTTAAGAAGAGCTCCTTGTTTGCTTTTGAGGCATAATCATTAAAACCTTCTAATACATCAAAATCTAACGGCTTAACAATATTTTTATCGCGAGTGAAGATTGCTGCCCCTGTAACGTGGTTAGTAAAATCCGCAGGTTCCGTGTCCATTGTAGCGAAATCATCGAATTCGACATTAACATCCTTTAAACGATATGCAAATGCAATGTTACTGAAAGGTGCAGTTGCTTGAGTTTCAGACCATGGAAAATGGGGCTCTTTTCCATCGAATAAATGAGATATTTCACGAAATACTAAAATTTCATTGTCATTAATGGGATATGGACCGTGATCACATATTTTTGCCCGCGCTTCGCATTCATCAAGAAACGAAACAATTTCAAGATTTGCCATTGTACGCTTTATATTTCCGGCGTTTTCCTTTGCTATATCTACTAAATGATCAATAGTCCAATCTACATCTTTTTGATTAATTGCGATATTTTTCTTTTCTGAATCAGAAACTGATAAATTTCCTTGAAAATAAGATTCTGCTAATCTCTTCCAAAAATCCATGACGAATACTGTTTCTTCACGTTTTTCAATGGTCTCACTTGCAGGATCTCCCTTGTTTTGGTGAATTTCCCCCATTCTCCCCACCATGTAGTATAATGGGATGTAAAAAATACTTAGAGCTTGAATTTCAGACAAGATTTTTCGACTTTCTATTCCCAATTGTTCTGGAGTTATCTTTTCTGAAACTTTTTTTAAAATATCATACAACATGTCGTATGCGTTATAGAAAGACACGCATATGTATGCAGTAACCGGAAATAACTGCGTTTCTAACAAACCTCTCTTCGACACTTGGTAATCCACGAGTTCTGAGGCATGAGCTATTAATTCATTTGCTTCTTGCACATTCATTATATTCAATTTAAATTTTTACATAAAATTAATCTATTATATTACTATTGTTAACCAAATATTTGAAGCTAATTCGCAAAAAAAGTTTTAAGTCATAAACAAAAATAAAACATACATACGAGTATCAATTGAATTATATAGGTAGGCATGTTATGAAATTGATAGGTGAAGGATTATCTTGTTCTTCAAAAAAAGACGTATTAGGAGAATTAGTCCATGTTAAAACAATTGAAGATGTAATCCAATTATTTGATACTGCTCACGGGAAAATCTGCCTAGTTGATGATGCGGGGATTACTACTCTTGGACCTATTTTATCAGAGCTTACAGGTACAATTTGCACGACAGGTGGTGCAGGATCCCATCTAGCTATAATATCAAGAGAATTTGGACTTCCTTGTATCATGGGAACAAAACTACATGTTGCAGACACTTCAATCCTCATTGGAAAACAAGTTGAGATGAAACATGGTGGAGATAATAAGGGACTTATATATGTTTTAGAAGATTAAAACTTCTAGATGAGAGAAAATTGACACATTATAATTACTTTTCATTTTTAGGAGAAAATCCCCCTAGCATGAAACTTCTAGGGGGTAAAGGAATGAATCTGTTCAAGCTTTATGATAATGACATCAGAATTCCTCCTTGTTTAATAATAAATACACGTGCTTACACGGAAGCTATTAGTAAATTGCAAATTTCTAAAAAGGTTGAATTATTTTTTTCCAGATTTAGTCCCCCTAAAGAGGTAGTAAATTTTTCAAATAATATCAAGACAGAAATATTTAATTACAAATTCCCAAAAGAGTTTAATATTGAATTAAAGCAAGCGCTCACAAGATTTAAAGAGAAATTAGGAAGAGAAATCTCCTTTGCAGTTCGATCTTCAGCAAATATCGAAGACCAAGTTCAATTCTCATTTGCTGGACAAGCAGAAAGCTTCTTATTTAATAACACTTTGGCACAAATAATCCAATCCATAAAAAACTGTTGGGCATCTCTTTTTTCACCTCAAAGCTTGTTATATCTTTTGAAAATCAAACAGCGTGGAATTGAATTACCTGCTATAGAAATGGCAGTGATAATACAGGAGATGATTGATTCTGATATAGCAGGTGTGCTATTCACGATAAACGTATTAAACAATAATGCAAATCAAATGTTAATCAATGGCAGTTGGGGCTTGTGTGAAGCAATTACGAATAGCTCCGTGATACCCGATTTAATTATTCTGGATAAAAACAAATTTAATGTACTAAATAGTAAAGTTGGAGATAAAGAAATAAGATGTGTAAAGAATCCTAATGGGCCTTTTACAATTATTGTTAAAAATGAGCCTGAGATAAAAAAAGAACTTTGTTTACAGCATGAACACTTGTTAAAACTCCATGACTTAGGTTTAAATATCGAAAAAGTATTTAATTATCCTCAAGATATTGAATGGGCTTTTAAAAATGATATTTTATATGCGTTACAATCACGTCCAATAACAAACCTCTCCTTGAAATATTAAAAAGAGAGAAGAGAAAATTTTAGAACTAACCTATTTTAAAAAAGCCCGCTTACCTAGAAATATAAAAAGTTCTCCTAACTCAAATATAGTAAGAGGGAATACCAATTTTGCCATATCTTCTCGGAGCTGCGCCTTATCTGCCCCAGAAATAATCAATTTCTTAATATCCTCAACATAATCATCCATATTAAGAAATAATATTTCAATTTTTGCAACACCTGTTAATTCCTCAATATCTTTATCTAAATGTTTTTCCACTTGATTCAATAATTCCAACTTAAGCTTGGGACTCAATTCATATTTAGAAATGAGCCGATTCATTTCTTCTAAGATGATATTTAAGCTCAAGTTCCAGTCAGCATTCTCTTTATATCTTGGAATGAGAATATCACTTATGATGATCTCATAAAGTGTTATTGGGGCTTTCTCGTCAAATTCAATTTCTAAATCCGTGCTCAATTTGAGTGTTTGGTTCAACTAATACTTCAACTCTAAATAATTATTTTTTATTCTTATAGAGATAATAGACCATTTTTTTTTATATTTTTGGAGAATTAAACGAAAAATTTAACATTTCATCTAATTATTCAATAAAAAAAGTACTCTAATATCCAAATAGTGGATTCTCGGTTAGGATGAGGTAATCATTCTTGAATATCATAGATTAAGATATTTCGTTATAGAAATTAATAAAAGAAAGTAGTAAATCGGACGCCAGAATAAATTAAAATTTTTATAAGAGGAGATTGTATTTATCTAATAACAGGGTTAAGGGTTGAGGTATTGGCCGATTTATCGGCTTTAGGTATAAGAATATATATTGATTTATCATGGTTTCCGATCATTATAGTAACTTTGAATGGCTATCTATTTAAAATTATCTTTTTCACGGGAAAAAAGGGAAAATCTAATTGATGAGATGTTAAGGTTAAATTCTAAAGAATTAGATGTCTTTTTAATTAATCGTGAACCATGGATGCATAAATAAGTAAAATGAACAATAAATTAGCATCTCTTTATATTTATGAAATTTTAATCGAAAATTAAGTTTAAAAAAACAAAAATTTATTAGTTCATATCTATGGTGTTACAAACAAAGGAGTAAAAACATTAGATAAAATACTTATCATAAAAGACATCAAAGACAATGCTCCTGCAATTATCAAATTTGATCCATTGCTTTTTACGCCATGCACCACAATAAATACAAATCCAATAAGAATTAATTGTAAGGATGGTGTTTTTAATAACCACCTAATAGTTACCATCTCAACCGATTATACTATATTATAAAGATTATGAGATTATTTTCTTTTTAATCTTTTTTAATACCTTAGTATCAATATCTACTTTTTTCTCTTTTGCCAAATCCAATATTACATCAAAGATCAAAAATTCACCAAATTTTTTGTGAAATTTCTTTATGATTTGTTTTATTACAGCTTTATTGATAACTTTACATTGTTCTTGACAATAGGATGAAATTCGTGATTTTAATACGCTCTTAACGTTTTTATCATAGAATCGAGCAATCTTATATCCTGAAAACGTGGTACACAACATTTTTAAATTTGATAGACTTACATGATGCGTATCTCTAATATAATAACTATCATATCTGGTTTTGAACTTCTTTCTCAACTTCTTCTTCATTGGTGTTGAATAATGTAATGCGAAAAAAGCTGAAATTGAAGGTGTTTTTTTCAAGCTAATATTAATATAATATACTCTTCCACCATACATCCCATGTAGAAATTTTTCAGCAGGACTGATACTCAAGTGTTTTTGATCTCGAGGATATTTTGCTGATGCTGCGCATTTACCTTCTCCATGTAAAATCCAAAGTATATGTACTCCTTTTTCATTGTAATCTTTAGTTCTTTTTATTATTTCTTTCACAGGGATTTTAGTATTTTGGACCTCAATAACAATTTCATGCCCATCTTTTAACTTGAAATAGACATCTGCAAACCGATTACCAAAATATTTCTCAAGAGTTCTACTAATAATTAAATTGTTTTTTGTGTACAGAAGGTCAAGCAATAAATATTTAATTGCTTTATGAGATTGAGATTCAGAATGAGTGCTTTTAATTGAAATAATATCCTGCATTGAAAGAATACTTCATCTTTCTATTTATCGCTTTAATAGTATTTCTCGCTAATAAAAATGACCGGTATCCTTGATTTTTGAATTTCATTTTCTTTTGCAATTACTAATTTTAAGTAAACAAGGATAAAATTATCAAAAAATAAATTTTATCTTTCCTTCTTTAAATTAGAGATAATGTTTATTAAGATACGTTAATGATTTAGATTTGTATTATATTTTTGTGAGAGGATCTAATATAAAATCTCTGAAAAAAAGAAATAGGAATTTTGTAATCAGTTTGATCATCTGCATGGTAGCACTAATAATTTTTGCTTATGTTGTATTTAACTTTAGAAATATTTTTGGTGTTGGAATTTTCAATGTAGAGGATGATTATATTAATTCCTATAGCGATGGTACTGCGGGTGTTAATCTACATATACGTTTAGATCATGATGAAGATAATAAGTATTATCTTTATACTTTCATTGAACCGATCTCAACTGGAAATGTTGCTAATCATGGACTTTTATCAATGACAATTTTTTATTTAAATGATAATTATCATGTATATGCAACAACTCTCGAATTCGGTACTCCATTAAGCAGATATACGGATAGATTATTTCTCCGCGCTCTCAAATATAATAATGTTACTTGTTATGGAAATATTGAATTATCTCTTGAAATTGGAGGGATTCCTATAAACGATACCATTAATTTTCAATTGTCCTATATTGTTCCTATGGGTTCGGAAGATTATTATAATATTGATTTAGTGCTTTTTTCATTATTCTTTTTGCCATTCTTCCTCTCTGTTATTATTCCAATTGCATTAAATTGGATATTTAAACCTGTATTCGGATTAAATCTCAGTGAGGAAGATACAAAAAGGGATGAAAAATTTGTGCATTTTCTTCAGAACCAAGTTAGGATAAAAAAAGAAGAATCAAAAATTGCTGCTGCTAAGAAAAAAAATAATATTACTTGAATTAGCTTTATGAGATTATTTTCTTTTTAATCTTTTTTAATACCTTGGTATCAATATCTACTTTTTTCTCTTTTGCCAAATCCAATATTACATCAAAGATCAAAAATTCACCAAATTTTTTGTGAAATTTCTTCTTGATTTGTATTATGACTGCTTTGTTGATAACTTTACATTGTTCTTGACAATAGGATGTAACTCGTGATTTTAATACGCTCTTAACGTTTTTATCATAGAATCGAGCAATCTTATATCCTGAAAACATTGTACACAAAAGTTTTAAATTTGATAAACTGACGTAATGAGTATCTCTAATATAATAACTATCAAATCTGGTTTTGAACTTCTTTCGCAAGTTTTTCTTCATTGGTTTTGAATAATATAATGCGAAAAAAGCTGAAATAGAAGGTGTTTTATGTTTTAGGGTCATATTAATGTAATATACTCGTCCACCATACATCCCATGTAGAAATTTTTCAGCAGGACTGATTCTCGGGTGTTTTTGATCTTGAGGATATTTTGCTGATGCCGCGCATTTACCTTCTCCATGTAAAATCCAAAGTACATGTGCTCCTTTTTCATTGTAATCTTTAGTTCTTTTTATGATTTCATTCACTGGGATTTTGGAATTTTGGACCTCAATAACAATTTCATGCCCATCATTTAACTTGAAATAGACATCTGCAAATCGATTCCCAAAATATTTCTCAAGAGTTCTACTGGTTATGGAACTATTTTTTTTATACAGAAGGTCATACAATAAATATTTCATTACTTTATGAGATTGAGATTCAGAATGAGTGCTTTTCATTGAAATCATGTCCTGCATTGAAAAAATACCTCCTCTCTTTGGTTATCGCTATAGTAGTTTTTCTCGTTAATAAAAATCACCAGTATCCTTGATTTTTGAATTTCATTTTTCTTTTATAAAGTTTCATGATTGTTGAAATATGATAAATTGGCAATCAGCATGTAATTAAAAATAATAAATTGTTCATAAAATGCGAGCATTATGGTTGATATGCATAGTCAAAGTTTTTTTGGGAAATCATCCGGATTGACCATTCAAAGTTCTTCGAGAAATGAACCCTTTATTTTCTTGAAATGTATTAAAAAAAAGGGTGATGGGATCTGGGAGAAACCATCAAAAGGCGAAGGTAAGACAATTAAGTGTAGCTTAGATGAGATGGTAATGATAAGTGAAGTACTGCATAAACGCTTGGAGAATTGGTCGACCTATCACAATTTTAATGATACTAAAACACAGATCTCTTTTAAATGGGAGAATGAAAGAAAAGAGCGGTTATATATTAATATAGGAAGCTATTCAAAAATGTTAACTTTCTCTCAAATTGAGATTCTCAAATTATTATTAAATCACATGCTTAGTGAGAAAATTGAATTTGCTACAACTTCAAATTTTTCAGAAGGGCGGAAAGGAAAACAAAAAGTAATTACTGGAAGCCTAACTAAAGATACGAGTGAACAGGGCTCAAAATCTCCCGTTCCTGCTGTCATAGAAAATATAGAAGTTAGTGAAAAATCATCTTGTCAAGTAGAAGGCGCAATAAAGAATGAGACTCAAAAAGCGCTATTGATCACGTTTCAGAATGATCGAGAATGCTGGATTCCTAAATCAGCAGTAAGATCAAGTTATGTATCAGCTCAGGAAAAGCAACAATCTTTCGTAATTGATACTTGGTTGTTAGAAAAGAATAATTTGTTATTGTAATTCTTTAATTTTAATCTACTTACCAGAAATAATGCGAGGAATATATTCCTCATCACAAATTCGTTTTAAATCTTTATTATAATCAATCATCATTTTTGCTATCTCAGGATGCGACAGTAATTGAACTTCAGATTTATCATCCCGATCCCAAAGTAAAATCGGAACATCCTCATATGGCACATCTTTTTTTACTTCTGCTATCCAAGTGTCGGGTAATTCATTTTTTAGATCAATATCTAGCATTTTGGATAAAAAAATCGTCCATGCACGAGGTACAACGGTCATTGAATAACCTCCTCCTCCAATAGCGAGCCAACGATTTTGACAATAATCTCTTGCACTTGATCGCATGGTTTGTGCGATATCTCTATATACTGCAATCGAAAGACCCATTTGAGTAAGTGGATCATTATAATGCATATCAACGCCTAATTGTGTTACTAAAATATCTGGAGAATAGGCTTGTAATATTTTAGGAATACAGTAGCGAAATAATTTTAAGAACATTCTATTCGAAGTTCCCGGTAAAAGTGGGAAATTCAAGGAAAATCCTTTACCTGGACCTTCTCCAATTTCGTTTGTGTTGCCCGTCCCTGGAAATAAGAATTTACCACTCTCGTGAAATGAAATTGTTAAAACGTTTGGATCTTCATAAAATAGCTCTTGAACACCATCCCCGTGGTGAGCATCGATGTCTAAATAAGCTATTCTTATATCTGGTTTAAGTTTTTTTAAATGATGAATGGCAACAGCAATATCGTTAAATATACAAAATCCTGCTGCCCTATTCCTATGAGCATGATGGAGCCCTCCTGCAGGATTAAATGATATGTGAATTTCTTCTTTATTCCAAACTAAATCAGCAGCGATGATGCTAGCTCCACAAACCAATGCAGAAGCTTTATACATGTTTTTGAAAATTGGATTATCCCCTGGACCTAATCCATAGAGATGAGGTGATATAGATCTATCTTCTGGATTCTCACTGAATCTTTTCACTGCATTTACGTAATCAGAAGAATGAGCGCGTTCTAGTTCCTCCCTTGTAGCCATTCGCGGTTCTAGTAATTTCAAACTATGGTGGTCTAAAAGATTCAATTCTCTCATCAAACTATATGTAAGCTTTAATCTCAGTGGACGCAAAGGATGTGTTGGACCAAAATTATAGGATTGATATTCTTCAGTATATACAAGACCGACTGCATGTACCATGATAAAGATATAAATTAGCGAATTATTAATCTTTTTTGAATTAAAAATTAAGCATGACTTATCAAAATAGACTCAAAACCAAAGTTTATAATATTAGAGTATCATATTAAAAAATAAAGGTTTTTAAGAATAGTTCAATTTAAAATAAAACTTCTTTTTGATCATGAGTCAGAGATTTAGAAAATTTGTTACAAGGGTTGGGGGAGATAACGAATTTAAAC
>JAGXNU010000269.1 GCA_019894815.1 Promethearchaeota archaeon | reverse complement strand
ATATAGAAGAAATAGCGGATGAAATAATATTAAGTGGGGCAATTAATCAGTCGTATTTAGAAGATGCTTTCCATATCGCAACAGCTATAATGAATGAGATGGATTATCTTTTAAGTTGGAATTTTCGCCATATTGTAAGAAAAAAAACAAAAGACATTATTAGGATGATAACTACTATTAACAATTTAAGGCAGATTGAAATTGTAACTCCAGCAGAATTATTATAGAGGTGCATCAGATATTTTAAATGAAGATGAGGTAGAAGAGATAAAAAAAGAGGTTAAATTAGAATTTCCAGAAGATGAAGCGCTACAACAAGTTCATATCGCCCGTAAGATTATTAGTAAGGAAGCAGAAAAAAAAGGTATGAAATATATTGATTATGTTAATCAGTTAATCCATGAAATCAAAGTAGACTAGTAAACGATGTATACTTCTATGTCCAATATCCCGTTCAAAAAAGAAAACCAACGCAGTTTGTCATAGGCACCAAGAAATCAAAAGGTGCATTTGAGATGGTGATTAATCGAATTATTGATTGAAATTCATTTAAAATCTCTGAAAAATTTTTGAGATGTACCTATTTCATCGGAGAAGTCGACTATTTCTTTAAGCATTTTTAAAGTATTTCTGGCTCTTGAGAGGGGGTGTTTTGGAAAACGATCGTCATGCTCTTCTCTGTCTGCTCTATTACTTAAGAGAGATTATTCTTTATTAATAAAAAACTTGTATATTTACGTCGTATTTCTCTTTAATCTTAGCAATTATCTCCCCAGATAATTCTTTCTCTTCTAAGAAAAGAATAGGGCACGATTGAAGAAACCCAACCGCAATAGAATAACAATCTGAAAGTGCTATAGGAAACTCACATTTTATTTGACCTGCGATTTGATATAGATATCTGCTTTCGATGAAATTGATGAATTCTTCAATTTGTTCTAAATATTCTTCTGCTTGTTCCCTTCCAAGTGATCTACAAAGTATATAATAAATTTCAGATTTTAATAAGTAATGTCCATGCAATCTGATGTTTGAGTCTTTATGAAATAATAATTCTCTCAAGTTTTTCTTCAATTCACTTTCACCTGTTTCAAAATATCTAATGTATATTCCCGTATCAAGTGATATCTCATCTGTTCCATTTAGAATACTTTTATCAATCATTATTAACCTCTTATTTTTGCTGAACTTTTAATGGAGCTCTTTTTTCTTCACGTTCTAAATCTTTCCTTTTTTCCTTTAAATAAACGTTTAAAGTTCCTTTAGGAAGGATCCCTTCAAGACTTCTGAATTCTTCAAGATTTCTTTTATCTATTAGGGGTTTCTTTTGATTATTAATCAAGTATTCAATTATTTCGTTATAGGATATTCCACTCCCTTTTTGTTCTTCTAACTTTAGCTTTATTTTGAAAAGTTTCTTTTTTGTATTATTATCAATCTGTATTGTTGTCGTCATCTTAATAATCTCTATAGGGTTATAATATATATATTTCTATAGGATATTTATTTTTTTCTTATTTAAAAATTTCAATTAAGATTAATAAATACATTGTAGTGCTCATCTCCCGAAAGAGGGGTATTTATTACAAAAATATAAATATAATTTATAGTTATAATTCTATCATGACGAATAAAACCATCTCTTTACCATTTGAAACTTATGATAAACTAAGAAAAGAAAAGCATAAAGGTGAATCATTTCCTGAACTCATAAATAGATTATTAAGACGAAAAAAATCAAAGGAAAAGAAGCTAGAAGATTTAGCTGGGGTTTTTGAGAAAGATGATGAATGGGATGAAATTATTGAGGGTCTTTATGAGGATAGGAGTAGACCTGGGAGGATGTAGGGTGATTGTTTAATGGTAGTATTAGACTCAGATGTATTAATTGCTTATTTACGAGGAAAAGAAGATATCATAAAAAAGATTCATCACTTAAAAAAAGAAGAAGAATCCCTGAATACGACAACTTTCAATGTTGCAGAATTGTACAAGGGTTGCTATTTCATGAAAAACGTTTCAAAAGGGTTAATGAAAGTGAAATCGCTAGTTGAGGCGCTTGATGAAATATATCTGTTTGAAAATGATTCTGCTCAAGAATTTGCGAAAATTTCATCAGATCTTAAGAATAGGGGGCAAGTAATAGGTATGATGGATGAACTCATAGCAAGTATTTGCATTTCCAACCAAGAAGCTCTCTATACAAGAAATTTAAAGCATTTTGAGAGGATAGAAGAACTAGCAATTTTGGGTCACAATTCATCATAAATTATTAAACTAGTATACCAATAATTTCACAAATCATGAGAGAGTTTATTGTCATGAAAACTATAATATTGCATGGTAGCCCGAGAAAAAATCAAAACTCAGACACTTTAGTTGAATATTTCATGAGAGGCTTGAATACTAATGGAGATAAGGA
>JAGXNU010000268.1 GCA_019894815.1 Promethearchaeota archaeon | reverse complement strand
GTTTTAATAGTTCCCTAACAACAACACTTTGAGTAGCAATTCCAGCATGATCAGTACCTGGGACATAGAGAGTTTCTTTCTGTCGCATGCGTTCATAACGGGTCATTAAATCCTCAAGGGAAATCACAAGGGCATGACCTGAATGGAGTTGTCCTGTTACATTAGGTAACGGAATTGTAATGCAATATCTCTCAGATTGTTTGTTGGTTAAACCTAATTCATGAGATTTTTCAGGTCGAAAGAAACCTTCTTTCTCCCACCATTCATACAATTCTTTCTCAATTGTACGATGATCATAAACTTTTGCTAGTTCTTTAATCATTTTTATTCCTCGATTGATCTTAAAAATTCCAGAGATCTCTTAAAATTTAGTAAAAAATAATAATGCACCGATAAGTACAAGATCCAATTTAATCCCTCTATAAATGAAATACTACAATTGGTACTAACGTTCCTTCTAGGGATACACGTTCATTTTTTGCACGATTTACTAAATAATTTGCCGTACTATTTATTGATTGTTCAGCAGATTCGAGATTGAACAACTTTCTATATTTTGGATCATCTGGATTTGATAATATTTTCCTTTGCCATTTCAATCCTAGAGCATTTGCTTGTAATTGTAACCCTGCTAACGCCATTCCAGCCTCAACTTCAGCCCAATACTTAAGATTCATGATTCTGTGTATTAATCCCGCGCAAGGCTTTTTTCGATCGATACATAATAAAATTGCATAATTAGAGAAACTAGTATCAAACTCCTTTTCAATCTCAGCTCTAAAAGTCTCAGAGCTAAATTTTCGTATATAATGGTCATATGTTATGGTTCCATCAACATTAATCCATCTATTTAATGCAGAATACCCGACTGGATTATAAATGTACGATCCTTTTGAAACATCGCCAAGATTCTCTACATAAACTATTGGATATACTGCATATCCCGCACATCCCGATGCATGCACACGACCATAACCATTTTTTTCTAAAGCATCGCGGTTTCCATGAGTCGCATGATCATTTTCTCCTTGACAAGCCCAGAGAAGTTGAGAGATTTGTTGTAAATTTGTATGGTTTGGTGCCTTTTCCTCAACCCTATTAAAAATTACATCGTTAAGCGGAACGCCTTTATACCTATTCTCATAGATTGCACGATCCTTGTAGCAAGCGGGAGTGTCGAGTAAGATCGTACCCTCCTCTACTTTTATTTGAAGAGGGTCTGCAGTATCTTCTAATAATAATGCCCTATCTCTCTCTCGAACTGCTACTGAATATAAGAAGGCATAATTTTTATTCGTTAGATTGTTAACGAGTTTATTGTATTTTTTAGGCGCTCTTGCTCGTTGTGATACGCCAAGTCCTATACTATCCACTTTTAATGAGAAATATTGCCATGTAATCCCTACTCGAATTAAATCCTCGAAGTTAATAGATTCCTTCCAAAGCAATTCGGGATAAAGTTCCATAGTAAAATTAGTTTTTTCTTTATCAGATAATAGAACCAAACCATCGCTATTATATTTATATGTCCCTCCAGTGTAATCGTCCCCATCCGGTAATACAACAAATAGAGAATTTGAAGGTGCTGCTTGAAATGTAGAATTACATATTTCTTTAATAACAGATAATTGCAGCACGCGCCCTTCACCGGAGCAATCTTTACGCCTTGCTAAACATTCTTGAAGACTCACTTTAAACGCTATCCTAATTGTAAAAAAATGATTATAATAAGAAGATTAGTATATTGCTTCATAAATTTTTTGAGAAAGTTAATAATAATTAAATTAGAAGTATACATTGGAATAATCATCAAAATATAGATGGAATGTAATCTCCATAATTTAAAAGAATAAAAATTGATTAAGAATTTTTTATCATGTCAGAGGAAAATTATAGACCAAATATTATTTTTTTTGTACCAGATGAAATGCGGGGAGATTGTATTTCTCTTGATGGAAGAAGAAATCCTATAATTAAAACACCTAATTTTGATAATCTCGCTAAAGATGGTGTAGCATTTACAAATTGTTTCACTGTTAATCCAGTTTGTGGTCCTTCTAGATGTTGTACTTTTACGGGTCAATATGTTCACTCGAATGGTCATAGAAGTCTCTATCAATTATTACAACCTCATGAAGAGAATTTGTTTAAATTTCTAAAAAACAAAGGGTATGAAGTTGTTTGGTTAGGAAGAAACGACCTTTTTTCGAAAGATGCTATTAATCAAAGTGTAACGAAAAGAATAAGATCGAAAACTGGTGCTTGGAAAACTAATCCCTACGCCCCAGATCATCCCATGAGAAAATCCTTTTATTATGGTAAGAGATCTTTAGAGGAATCAAAAGATAATGATTACCACATCATTCAAAAGGCAATTAAGTTTTTAAATTCTGAACATGAGAATCATTTTTGCTTATACATTGCCTTGAA
>JAGXNU010000267.1 GCA_019894815.1 Promethearchaeota archaeon | reverse complement strand
GCAGAGTCACCTATTTCGTAGTCCTCCCATTTGACGGCTTTTAGATCTGACATAATATTTAATTAATGTAAAGAGCGATAAAAATATTCACTATAAATCCCTATCATTTAAAAATCGTAATATTATTGTAGGAGGCTAAATTCCTCATATTATAAACCTTATAAAATCTGACTTGCATTGTCCGCATCGATAAAATCAAATAATCTGGAGAGAATAAAGCGTAAGAACTTATTAGCTATTTCATTTACCAAATTGTTTCATGGATTCGGTGCGAATATTTTTAATATTATTTATCAAAAAGTTTTATTAGATCTTACTGATTCGCTTGTTTTGATTGGAATGATAATTTCTATTGGCTCTATCATGCAGTTCTTACCCATGCCATTTATAGGAAAATTATCTGACCGGTATAACAGAAAAATCTTAATTACATCTAGCATGCCCGTTTTCATGATGGGGGTATTTCTATTCATGATCGCAAGCCCTTCAACGATTTATTATGCAATTTTAGGGATATTAATCTATTTTTTAGGTTTTACAATTAATAACTTGAATTCCCAATTTATTGTCTCTGAAAGTTCTAATAAGTCAAAAGGTTTGATATATGGATTCATGTTTTTCTCGTTTTTCCTTGGTAGCATTGGAGGAAGTACCCTAGTTATTACATTAGGACCAAATATTGATCCTAAAATGTATTTTTTGATATATATTGGAGTCTTAGCAATCGAAGGGATAATATATGGTACATTATTATCAAACAAAACACAAATTAAGAAGTCTATTTCTCTGATCAACAAAGATAAAAAAGAAGTAAATTTGTGGATAAAAATATTTAGAACCAAAACTTTAAGATCCATTCTTATATTCTTTACTTTGGATCTTTTTGTGTATGGGATTACCTTATCAATATATAACGCAGTTTTGTATGAATTTTATCATTTAACTATTGAAAATGTTGCTGTCTTGTCAATTGGGATGAATTTAACAAATATGCTTTTTCAAATACCAGCAGGGAGAATCACTGATAAACTTGGGAATAAAAAAACTTTGATTCTCAGCCAATTCTTTGGATTAGGATTCTTTACCATGAACATCATGACAATCTTCTTATGGGTTAATGGATTTACATCTACGCTATTAATAACATTATTAATTGGTCATATTTCCTTTGCTTTTTCAATTGTTTCTTTTATACCCGCAGAACAAGTCATTTTAACAGACTTAGATAAAGAGCGAAAGGCAGAATACTATGGAATAATAAATTTTATTAGAGGAGTTGGTTATATTCCTACAGGATATATCGCAGCGTTAATGGTTGAGAATATTGGTTATTTAAGTCCATTTATTTTTAGTTTTTTTGGAGTTCTGATCGAAATTATTTTTCTACTAAGATTCTTTCATCATCATTCAAATGATATCTAACTTTGTTCTGTTTTTTACGAATAATAATTCTTATGAGAAAAGAGTAAGAAAAAATAAGAAATAAAATCATTCGAAAATTCAAATATATTAATCTGAAATTAAAATGTCGAATCTAAAAAAAATATAAGTGAATGATAAAAATGGGAAAATTAGCAAGAAAAGTTGCTTTAGTAGGAGCTGGAATGTCTAAATTTGGAAGAAATTTCCCTTTAAAAAGAAATCCCGATATGTGGGTTGAAGCATGGCTTAATGCAATAAAAACGGTAGATAATGGTATCGAACCAAAAGATATTGATGCATGCTATGTGGGTAATTACTCTTCTGATTTATTCAATCATCAAGGACATTTAGGACCTCAAATGGCAAATTTAGTAGGATTAACTCCAAAACCTGCCTCTCGTTTTGAGGGTGCTTGCGCGAGCTCGGGGATAGCCTTACGTCAAGGAATTCTTGGCATTGCATCAGGAGTTCATGATGTAATCGCAATTTCTGGAGTTGAATGCATGAATGAACTTCCCACAGCTTTGGTAACGGATGTATTAGCTACAGCAAGTGATTCTCTTTTTGAGTATCCAGCAGGGGCCACATTCCCTGGATTATATGCTACAGTTGCATCGGCGCACTTCCATAAATATGGAACCACATCTGAGGATTTAATGCGAGTAGGTATCAAAAACCATGAAAATGGAAAAGAGAACCCATTTGCTCAAATGCAGCTCTCAATAAAAGACTTAATGAATAAAAAAGTCCAACGTTATCAAAAAGAAGGAAGAGATGTACCAGATTGGAAAGATGAATTTGATTTCCTTAAAAGTTCATCAAATCCCATGATTGCTTCACCTCTCAGGCTTTTTGATTGCAGTCTCGTAACGGATGGAGCAGCTTGCTTATTTTTGGCTGCTGAAGATGTTGCTAAAAAATTTACTGACACACCTATTTGGCTTACCGGTACGGGTCAAGGAAGCGCAGCATTATCTTTACATGACCGCGATTCTTTAACTAGTTTCATAGCCACCAAAG
>JAGXNU010000266.1 GCA_019894815.1 Promethearchaeota archaeon | reverse complement strand
CTTCTCCATCACTCCAAGCATAATGAATTTTAATCACAGATTCTATAGGTGCTACACCCAACTTTTTCAAAACTGCGGCTTGTTTTACATTAACGAAATCTCCAGCTTTATGGGTCCTTGTAGACTCACGTATCCAAATTGTATCATGTTGAATCTGGGTAGGTAATCGCAACGTCATGTTAAGTTCACTAATGACTTGCCCAGTTGGTAAACCAGTATCTCCAGCAGGGACCCAAACATCAACCGGAGTTATATCATCCGGTTTAGCTGGAACCATCCATAAATTATCATTAAAGATCTTCTTTATATCAAAAATATCAATGTCTGTAAAGCACAGAGCTGCTTGTCCAGGAATGTTATCAACAAGATCATCCAAATTCTCCTTTTTAGATTCATTTTTAAACCGTTCAATTGCTCTAATCTGTAGACTTTTCTTTGACATTTTAATGATCGCTTTTCCACGTATGAATTTTCGGATGTCTTGAACTTGTTTATCATTCAAGTTAGCAACTTTTAGCACCATTATGTTTTTATATTGATTGAATAGTTCTATCAAGTGATCAACTTCATCTAATTTCCATTGAGGGATATGCTTTTTTCCAATCATTTAATCACACCTTTACACCTTTTAAGAATTGTTCATCAATTTTTACAGGGCGCCCCATCGTGGTTTTTAAATACATTGATTTGATATTATTATATTTATGAGGCATTTGATCTGCAATGTAATCAACAACCGTCTTAAGATTTTCGAATAATTTCTCTTGTTCCATTGATCTCTTTCCGATTTTAACTTGAACTGTTGGTTGTTTTTTTAACTGTATTCGAATGACTTTTAAATAACGTTCGATCGTTATTTTAAGATCTTCAGGATTTGAAATGATTCCGTATCCACTTGGAAATGGTTTTGGCATTTTTCCCAAAGGTCCCAAAAATCGAGCTAAGTATCGAGCAACATTTGGCATCATTTTATCCTCTACAATGAAAAAATCATACTTTTTCACAAATTTTTTCTTATCTTTCTTTTCTTCACTGTTCATTTGAATTAATCCATCAGAATCAATTGTATCTAAACCTAAATTCTTTGCTTCCATTAAAACCTCATCAGAAGCAATGACACATACGTTTGGTCTATTTAAAAGGATGACATCATTAGGAAGAATAATTTCCTTATCAATTCTCTGTTTTGGGTCACTTAAGTTTATATCCTTGAGGTTTATTACAAAATCAATGCTTTCATCAAATTTCCGATTTTTATCTTTAAAACCATCTTTTTTAATGCTCGAAAACTCAATAGCAGCACTAATTGATTTTTTCAACAATTTATCGTCCACTTTCAATGTTTATATCTCCCCCGTAATTCTATCATCATAATCTCCATTTTCAATGCGTTGTTGAATCATGCGAGGATCTTCCCCCTCTACTGTAGCCCCTATTGATAAAGCAGTACCTAATACAGATTTAATGGCAGCTTTATAAGTTCGGTTTAAGAAAATATCTTTTTTTGCTTCGACCACCATAATGATTTGATCAAGATTTATATCACCAATTTTGTCATCTGAGCAAGAAGAACTCCCCTTTTCAACTCCAATCTCCTTTAAAAGTAATGAGGCTGTTGAGGGAGTCTCTATGAAGATTTCAAATTGTTTAGTCTCAGGATCACATACAATTCTAATTGGTACAGTTAAACCTTTGAATAACATTGTTTTTTCATTTACCGTGTCTACTACATCTTTGATGTTTATACCCGTGGGACCAACAGCAGGACCTTTACCTTTTATTATTAAAACGATTTGTTTTAGGATATAGGCGGCCCGCCTGATGCGCTCCCACCAGTCACGAGGGCTTTAATGGTTATTTTACCTTTTTCACTCATATGTACTCACCGTGTTCTTTTTTTTTGTATAGATTTATTGTCAAAACATATCATTAAAGGCAAGAACGCGAATTAAATGTCTAATGAATGATTCCTTTTCGATATCTAACATATATCGAAACCGCATCAATTTGCGTCCTAAGCCTTTAGAATAAAATTTTGAACTTAGTGAATAAAAAAATGAATGAGAATTAAAAAATTTTTTGAATTATAGAATTTATTCTTAGTTTTAAAATCTGCAACACAATCGGCGACCAAAATCTAAGTTATATTTCATGTATTCATCAGATAAAATTTTCATGATTGTTTCATGATCTAAATCTGAATTGAATTTTTGGTTGATTTGGATTGGTATATCTTCAACTTCAATTCCAGGAATTAAAATTAATCTGAAAATTTCCTCTTTCATTTCTTCAGAAATAGAATTTATCATCAAAAATTTGAATAAAATGAATAATTATGAAATCATAAATCCAATTAATTTTTAGAAGTTTTAATCATTTACATTTTACTTTTAGTAGATATTAAATTAAACTAAAATAAAAGGATAGAAATAACATATCTATCATTTCCTTTACC
>JAGXNU010000265.1 GCA_019894815.1 Promethearchaeota archaeon | reverse complement strand
GACTAAATGGTTGTTTGAGATGCATAATTTAGTTAGGTTTCTTAATAAATCTTGAATTCGGTCAATATCTCCCTCTTTTTTATAAATTTTTATTCCTTGGCGATATTTTTCCACTCCTGTAAATGGATCTCGTTGTTGAAATGCGGAATTACCTTCATATATTAGTTGTTCTGCTCTTTCTATATCTTCTTCGATTCTTGTTTTACTCTGACTTGATTCATCCCAAAAAAGGTTATTGAGGTCAAATGAGACTTCATTTTTCATGGGGATGTCTACTAGGGCTTCTCTATCCGGTCTTGTATCAATTTCAGTAGTCATTTCATCTTGTACAAATTTGTTTTTATGCCCCTCACCATATGCTGATTGCAAGGGTTTTCCTACTGCTACTAAAGCGGATAATTCAGATAAAACGTTGGCAAAGAAATATTTATTAAGACCCTCTACAATATAATCAACTTTATGATAATTTTTATCATATTCGGCAGAATTGGGATTCATGTTAACATCTGTTAGTCTATATATCTCAAATCCCGTACTGTATTTCGTTAAAACATTCTCTCCGATTTTTTCTTCTCTCTTCTTTCCCAATAAACTATGATCAAAAACTAAACCAATTGAATCATTAAATTTATTTTGGAAACCTAGTTGATTTATAAGATCAACGTAAGAAAAGAATAATGTTAGTCCTGGATGTGAATGAAACCATCCAACAACAAAATGACCATTATTCTCTTCATACAATTGCTGTTCAATTTCATCTATAAAGATATAGTGTCTATGATCCAATTGTACGTCCGTATCATGACCAAAGGTTAAGGCATAGGCATTTTCTACACGGACAAAATCATCATCCACATATCCCGTTAGTATACCATAAATTTCTTTCCATTCTGCGGGAGGTATCGCTTGATTAGCGTATCGACTTGCATATAAAATTATTGTTTTATAAGCCTCAGCATTTATTATCGCAGGCTTTCCAAGATTTACAATCTTATCTTGTTTGGGGTGTTCATTTTCTGGTTTTTGATTTTCTTCAGACATTTTACTATAACAAAAGAGAATTTAACCATTTTTAATTGCTTTTAAATCATATAAAAATACCATTAAATAAAATTTTGCGTTAATTAAATCATCTTTGTGATTGGTTGGATGATTATATTTTAAATAATAAGATAACAGATCTTTTTAGATTATTAGTACTTTTGATCTTTAGCTTTCAAAGTCAGTTTCAATATTGTTTTAGCAAATTCTAAACCCGGTACAATATCCAATGCGTTATTCAATGATTTAATTGCATTATCATACTGACCCAGGTTAAAATAAGAAGATCCTAGATTAGTCCAAGCAACTTCATCTCTTGAATTTAATTCAATTGCCTTCTTACAAGCTTGGATTGCTTCTTGGAATTCTCCTTTTTCAAGTAGAGCCGAACTAAGTTCAGTCCAAGCGATCGAAAGATTTGGATTTAGTTTTAAAGCGTTGTGCAATGTAATTATTGCATTATCATAATCCTCTATTTCAATATATAAGAATCCCAGATTATGCCAATGAATTGGGTTGTCTGGTTTTAATTTTAAACCTTTTTTATAAGCATCAATCGCTAATTCGTGTTGTTCTTCTTGGAAATATTGATACGCTAACTTGAACCATAATTCTGCGTCTTTAGGATCTTTTTCTAATCTTTTTTTAACTAAGTCAGACATATCGCTTCATTTATTAGATTTTGAAATAGATTCCATAAATCTTGTTTTTATATTCTTTGAAGTTAATGAAATATTAGGAACATCGCCATTTTCTGGTTCAGTTTTAATGAGAATAAAGTGGCATCCAATGCCTAATTCCATAAAGGTCGGGACAATGTCTTCTCTATTGTTAATTACGAATACTGATTCAAATCCTGTTGCTCGAGCTATTGCATCCAATTTTGTTTTACGATTAGTATGTGTTTTTTGATCCTCAGTCGATCCATACACCCCATTATCAATAACAATCAATGTTAAATTTAGTGGAAGTGCAAATGAAATCGTACTTAAGCTTCCTAGATTCGTGAGGAGTGATGCACCACCATCTATACACCAAACTTTTAGTTTTGGGTTAGTTAATGCAATTCCAAGAGCGATTGAAGATGAAAGTCCGTTAGATCCCATCATGTAGAAATTTTGTGGTCTATCCTTAAGATAATATAATTCCTTAGATGTTTGACCTAAATTACATACTACATACTGATCATTAATTACTTCTATAATTTTTTTCAAAGCATCAAACCGTTTCATATCAATCGCTCCATAAACTGCTGTTTAATAGAATTACCGCTGATTTGCTAGCTTCATTACTATAATTGATGGCTGTCTTAATTTTACTAATATCTTTACTACTACGTATATTCCAAAATTTGATAGAAATGTCATCTAATAGGGTTTCAGTAACTTTTCCCATTGGAATATGAGCATCGATAGGCTCATCCTCTTTCCTATAATG
>JAGXNU010000264.1 GCA_019894815.1 Promethearchaeota archaeon | reverse complement strand
ATTCTGACCGTTATGCATTGAGGATATTTGATAATGAGACCGATCGTAGAATACTTGTAGGCTTCGTTTTATCAATTGATAATGTCTTGCACGATAACCAAGGAGGCATGGGTCCCATGATTGGAGGAGCAAGAGGTCCAATCCGAGGAAGAATACCGGGGAGATTTCCAGGTTCCGCAGGTAGACGCCCAGGGGCTCGTCGTTCTTGGTAAAATACAAGAGTCAATACTCTAAAAAAAAAATCCAAAACCATTAGTTGTGATATTTTTATCAACATGATACAAATTTGGGTTTTAAATAACTTTTTATTTCGGAACTTTTATATTTGGGTATAATGACTATTTTGTTAGATAATCATAATTAATATCATTCAAGCCCATTATCCTAGTTGAGAAAGACCCATGTCAAAAGCTTACGAAGAATTCATGGTTTACGAATTAGAGAACTCAGGAGACCGCAATAAATTAGATATAAAGCAAGAAGAACTTCAGAATTCTCTGAATCCAGAAGCTGTTACTATTATTGTAAGAGAAGATTTAAGACGAATTTTCATATGGAAGGGTGCGAAATCTTCTGTCAGAAAAAGGTTTATAAGCTCTCGAGTAGCCCAACAATTACAAAAAGAGCTTATAGATGACTCACGTTATCATAGATGTAAAATAGTTTCAATTGATCAGGGGGACGAACTTCAGGAATTTTTAAATGCCTTTAAGTTGGAGTCCATGGAAGTCACTGAAAGATTACCAGATATGCGCTATATTCGGAATATTGAGAGAGACATGAGGGAACAAGTTGGAAAGGTCATAAATGGCAACGCTACATCCAATGAAGATGATGAAGCCTACTATTCTCCAGCATTAAATGATATCAATAACAAGGTCGTAATGTCATCGTTTTCTCGAAAAATTCCCGAAAGAAGTAGGGGTCAAGCAATGCAAATAACTGCCGCACAAGAATTAATATCTATTCAAGACCAAGATAAGATAAAAGAAAAGGTTCTTGAGAAAGAAATTCCGAGGGATCATGAACGACAAAACTTAATTATTGGTCATACCTTATTTGGCGCAATAACCAAGGTCTCTGAAGTGTTTGGAAAGGATGTTGTTGAAGTAGTATGGGAAAAAGTTAAAAAGTTGCCTAAGGATATGATTGAATTAGATGATTATAAATTAAGAGTTTATTTAGATGAGAAAAAAGGAATTGTTGAGGCCGTTGAAGTTTTAAAAAAACAAGGCTCGACCCAAAAAGAAGACAAGATTGACAAACAAACTTCTTCGAATAGCTCTTCTAAACCTAAACCACAAGGAAGAAGGGAGTTGCCAAAAATTCCTTCCAACAATTGAGACTTACTTCTTATAGCTCATAAAAGTCCTTTTCTTCAGTATCGAATTCTTCTAAAGGTTCATCATCACTAATATCATCAGCTTTTTCAGTTTCATTGATAATTTCTGTTTTTTCTTCCATTGTTTCATCAGGCTCGCTAGGTGTTGGTTCTTTTTGAACTGGTTCTCTCAATTCTGCTTTAGGAGGATCCTGTTCTTCTAATGACTCCCTCTTTTTAGTCATCATCTTGATATTCTTCAATCCTTCAATTGCTTCTTTTCGGACTAAGGCACTTTTATCCTTTAAGGCTTTTGCAAACACATCAAGGGAATATGGATGATGTAATTTCCCTAATTCACAAGCCGCTTCCTTTCGTACAGATTCATCAGGATCATTCAATAGAATATAAGAGAGTAGACCGATAATATCAGTTTCACCAAATTCCCCGATTGAAGCAACTGCCGATTTTCTAACATCAGGATTTGGATCTGAAATTGCAGTATCGGATAATGTTTTAGTCACTTCATCAGAACGACCAATAGGTGAAATTGAACTAATATTTGTTCCACAAAATTTACAGAACGAATGAGTCATCTTGATAATCTTACCACAAGCAGGACATATCCTATGAACCGCAAAATCTAACGGAGCTCGAGAAGAGCTTCTTTGTTCAGGTTGACCTTGCTCATTTCTAATTCTGTATGGATTATTATAATTATCTCTATTTCCCATTACTATTTACTCTCTAAATTTTTATTTTATCTTATGATAATAATAACGAAGAAATTTAATTAAATTAACGGGAGTCCAATTTTCGTTCTTGAAAACTTGAAACAAGAGAATAAAAAAGAAAAAAAAATTATGCTATGGTAATATCTTTACATAGGTATACATCTTGTACGGCGTTTAAGATCTTAATTCCTTCAGGAGTTGGTTTTTTAAATGCTTTTCTCCCAAGAATTAGCCCCATTCCACCTGACCGTTTATTTATAACAGCAGCTTTTATAGCATCTTGAAGATCATTACCCCCAGATTCCCCACCAGAATTAATTAGTCCTGCACGACCCATATAGCAATTAGCAACTTGATATCGGTTCCATTCTAAAGGATGATCGGTTGCTAACTTATCATAAACTAGTTTATCCGTCTTTCCAAAATTCAGAT
>JAGXNU010000263.1 GCA_019894815.1 Promethearchaeota archaeon | reverse complement strand
ACCTTTAAGAGTAAAAGAATCGTTAACAATAAAATCTGGTAGCCTTAAATTGAAATTAGGTTTTTTGATTTCGTTCCACGTATTAATATCATTCTTCAACTCTAGTATTTTATTTGGATTTTTTTCATTTATTAGTGCTTCTTCTGTCCTTGTAATTTCTGCAGGGGCTCTTTCCTTAAAATCTTTAAATCGTGTTTCTAAAGAATTTTGTGCTTCTATTAATGCTTCAAAACTGCTAATAATTGGTATACTCATTGGAAATAGACGATTTCCAAATAAATGATCCAAGTGATGGTGACTATTTATTAGAAAAGAAGGTTCCTTATTTGTAAATTTTTTTGACGCTTTAATGAGATCAACGGTGGAATAAGGGTCCATGAGGGTGTCGAAGATAACTAGATAATTGCCAAGATCAAAAAATCCGGCATTTGAAGTGAGCATCTTTTCCGCCGAAATTGCAGCAAATATTCCTGAATTTAATTCATAGAGATCGAAATAAATTGAGTCAAACTCCAATTTTTTAGCTTCCATCTTTTATCCCCTTTTAATTCTCGCTTTCTATATTTCTATTTAACAGTTCTAGAAAAATAGGAATGACTTAATTTATAGATTTAAGAACTGAAGTTTAATTGAAGTTAAAACCACGATTGAATGATATTGAAAGGTATAGACTTATTATAACAAGCTAAAACTATCACGATTAATTCTTTTCTTCAAAATATTTATAATATCTCGTTTTCCTTTAATTCATGGGATAAAAAGGAGATTGCCTAAAAAAAATTAGTTGAAATTCCTTTTTTCAGCAATTTATTTCACACAAATTAGATATCGGTAAAATTTTAAGGAAAAGTTTAAATATCAAAAGTTTTATATTATTTTTGCTCTATGGGCTATTCAAAAAGAAGGTTTTAGAAATAAATTCTTACATGAGCATTAGTTGTGTGGCAGAAAGGTTATAGTTTCAAATATATCAGGGTAAGAACCAGAAAAAATAGTAAATTAGATTAAAATGTATGACGCGATTTTTAAAATAGTCATTTTTGGTGTCGCAGGTTCCGGTAAGACAACTTTAACTAAACGTTTTGTTACCGATTTATTTATACCGGATTCTCACATGACTATAGGAGTGGAATTTGAAACTAAAATTGTCGAGATCGATGACATACGAGTTAAGTTAATGATATGGGATTTTGGAGGTGAAGAACGATTTCGATTTATTTTTCCCCAATATATCCAAGGAGCCATGGGTGGAATTTTAATGTGTGATATCACGGATTATTCTTCTTTTTCTCATACTATTGATTGGTTATCAGTCATGAATGGCAAAAAAGAGCGATTCCCCATCTTATTACTCGGAGGCAAAATAGATTTAAATGAATCTAGAGAAATCTCTTTTAACGAAGGAAAACAACTTGCAAACTCAATGGGTTTAAATAAATATATTGAATGTTCCAGCAAAACTGGCGAAAATGTAGAAAAATCGTTCGAAGAATTAACGAGAATAATGGTCAGCAAAATGAGAGAATCATGATAAAATCAGAAATAATAGATTAATCTCCTTGACTTATAACTCCTTTCAAGCGAAGTTAACCATCTACCAAAATATTACCATTATTAAAAAAGGGAGTGTATTTCTGGGTTTTCAATTGCAGTCAAATCTGCAGAAGGAAGAATTTTGCTTAATCCTCTAATAAGATTTTACCTGAAATCATTAAATTTATAAAAATTAATGGTCTATGTAGTCTCCGAGAGAATAAAACTTTGGATCACCTCCTGTGCCCCATAGGATGGGATGAACCTTTTTCCATTCCAAATGATCTCCCTCTATACAATCATAGCTTCCATGTATTAATTAACACATTTTGATATTCGTTCTAATTTAAAACAAACAGGACGGATTCCATCTGGACAAGCTGTATATATCCTATCTTCTCCCGTCCAATTAGGAAAACCTCCGCCACATTGTAAAATTGATACATTTTTGTATAATCCATACCAAGTATGATGACAGAATCCTTCTGGCATATAGCAATTTTTCAACAGTTATGAATTCTGGATGGAAACATTTAATAATTTACTTAATAACTTATAATTTATTAAATTGAATCCAAATTAAAGACATGCCAAACATTACGTCTCTAATATCTCAAAGAATTAAGCCGTCTTGCGCTGTATGGGAAATCACACTAAAATGTAATAGTAATTGCATTCATTGTGGATCAAAAGCAGGAAAAACTCGTCCTGATGAATTAAATACCGAAGAATCTTTAAATTTAGTTAGGGAAATCCATGATTGTGGTTATAAAGGAGTTGCTCTAATGGGAGGAGAACCATTAATTAGAGACGATTGGTATGACATTGCGAGAGAAATTAAAAAAAATAAGCTAGAATTATCAATTGTTACTAATGGATTAACTTTAAATGAAAACATTCAAGAATTAAAAAGCCTAAAAGTTGACTGTGTATCTCTAAGTTTAGATGGAGGGTCGGCTAAAGTCCACGATTATCTCAGAGGTATGCCAGGA
>JAGXNU010000262.1 GCA_019894815.1 Promethearchaeota archaeon | reverse complement strand
GTCCCAGGGGTTCTTGCTAAAATCTTTAAAGTGATGAGCAAGAATAATATAAGCGTGTCTCTTGTTGCACAAAGTGCTTCAGAGGTTAGCACGGCCTTTATTGTGAAAAAAGAAGATTCCAAAAAAGCTTTAAAAGCATTAGAAAAAGCGGGATATTTCTCGGAGTTTTTTGAAATTACTCATGAAATGGTTGCAATCCTAAACATCACTGGTGCGAAGATATTAGAAAACAAGACTAAAGCATTGGTTTTTAATGCTCTTGATGAAAAAAATATTCCCGTGTTAGCAATATCTCAAAGCACTGAAGAATTAAACCTATCATTAGTAATTCATAATGAAAACATAAAAGATGCCATTATTGTTGTTCATAAATACTTAAGTGGAAGTTTGGATAAAAAAAACTAAAAATCACAATTTTTAAGAAAATTTGAAGTAAAAATAGTTAATTTTGGAAGGGATTAATTCGGTAATCTCATCTAGTTCGAGAATCAATAATCCGTCGAGTTAACTCAGTAAAAGATTCATCGACTTGAATCCCTGTCTTCGCTGATGTTTCAATGTAAATACTTCCTTCGCTTTCAGCAAATTTTCTGGCTTCTTCACGATCAATGACCACACCAACATCCTCTACTAAATCTGCTTTATTGCCGATCAAAACAAACGGTATGTTTTCTCCCGCAAATTGTCTGATTTCTGTCAACCACTTACGAGTTTCTATATATGTTTGTTCACGAGTTAGATCAAAAACTAATAATGCCCCTGCGGCACCTTTGTAGAATGTGGATCGAATAAACTCAAATCTTTGCTGGCCACCAATATCCCATATGCTCAAAGTTGCTATTTCTCCTTGTCTAAATTCTACATCCTTAGTTAATATATCAACTCCAACTGTGAGCTTATAATTCGCCGCAAAACGATTTTTGATGAACCTCTGAACCAGACTGGTCTTACCGACTGCCGCAGCACCAGTTAGAAGAATTTTTAATTTAAAACTTGACATGGAGTATCATACCCTTGAATTATTCTTATATTTTAAAAAATTATTTTTGTATATAATTTATTATCTAAATAGTTATTTAAGAATTTATTTAATTCTATTTAATTCTATTTTAAAGATAATGTATCTGTTAAAAAAATAATATGTTTATTTCTTAAATATTTTTACACAGTTTTTAAAGGAATAAGAAAGAAAATTCCACGTGTAGAGGAGGCTATATTAAATTTCCGATATTTTGTAATTATGTTGTCAATATGATGTTAATTAGAATGATTATCGTTTCGGGATATGGTCATATTCTCTTAATGAAGAAAAATGGTCAAGATTGAAATGAGGAAAATACATGGCTTTAGCGTATTCTTGTTGAAAATCTTTTTCCACTGCAATTTCGATGTATTCGATTTTTTTTAATAATTCTTGTGCTTTTTGTCGGAGATCCTTATTAATTAAGCAATGTTGAGCACCCGTTCCGGCAGCATTACCAATTTGAAATATTTTATCATCAGGTATATCCGGTATCATTCCAATGAATTTCGCATTCGCTTTATTAATGTAATTCCCAAACGCTCCTGCTAAGTATATTTGCTGAATTTCATGATGGGAATTCCTTGTACGATCTAAGCATGAAAGAATTAGTCGCATACCTGAATAAAATGCACCTTTTGCCATTTGTAATTCTCTTACATCGTGTTGAGAGATTGTAATATGTTTTCCCGTTGATGTTTCATCTTTGTCAGCTATTATGAATTCGAATGACTTTCCTGTTGTAATTAGCCTATCGTTTCCGATTAATTCTTTATTAAAATTGCCACTACGAGTAAGAACTCTTGCTTTTAATAATTCTGCTACAGCATCTATTATTCCGGATCCACAAATACCCATTGGTTTTTTATCTTTAATTGTAGAATAGCTAACCGTTAAATCTCTTGGGTCGATTTTTATTGTATCAATAGCTCCTGCTGCCGCACGCATGCCATGTAGGATGTGAGCCCCTTCTAAAGCAGATCCTGCTGCACATGAAGCAGTTGCTAAAATATTTTTATTTCCAATTATTATTTCTCCATTAGTTCCAATATCGATTGCCAGCGTTAATTCGGACTCCTTTTCAATTTGAGAGGAAAGAATAACACCTATTGTGTCAGCTCCAACAAATCCAGCAACCACGGGGAGGACGTGAACATTTCCTTCTTTTGCAATGTTTAATCCTAAATTTCCAGCCTTGACATTCAAGTTTCGTTGTATCGCTGGAACATATGGACTTAAACCTATGTAAGTTGGGTTTATGCCTAAAAAGATGTGATGCATCACCGAATTGCCAACTATTGAAATTTCATAAATATTCGAATGATCTATCCTCGCTTTTTTACAAGTTTTGTTTATAATTGTGTTAAGTGCATTTATTACTGCTGAATTGAGTTTATTAAGACCCTCCTTATTTTCTTTGATATAAGTAATCCTTGTAATAACATCCTCACCATAAGCGGTTTGAGGATTTAGAAGAGAAGATATGGCATGTATTTTACCATCATT
>JAGXNU010000261.1 GCA_019894815.1 Promethearchaeota archaeon | reverse complement strand
GTTAATGCTCAACCGGCAATTTTAACTGTCAGTACAATTTTGTGTAAATTGTTAAGAAAAAATAAAATTGAACCCTCTATAGTTGCCGGACATAGCTTGGGAGAATATTCAGCACTGGTAGCTAGTTCTGCTATTAAGTTTGAAGATGCAGTGAAGTTAGTGAGGAAAAGGGGAGAATACATGCAAAATTCAACTCCGGCAGGAACTGGTTCAATGCTAGCAATTATCGGCTTAGAAAAAGATGAGATAAGTGAAATGTGTGAAAAAATTAAGGATATTGGGATAGTAGAAATTGCTAATCATAATTCTCCAACACAAATTGTAGTTTCCGGTGAAATTAAAGCATTGGAAAAGTTTGCGGTAATGGCCAAAGAGAAAGGAGCAAGGCTGGCAATACCTTTAAAGGTAAGTGCTCCTTTTCACTCATCATTTATGGAAACGGCCAAAGAGAATTTAGCAAGATATTTAGAAAAAGTAAAAATAGATAATCCTAAAATACCTGTAAGTTGCAATGTTACTGCTGATTATATCAAAAATAAAGAAGGGGTTAGGTCAGCTCTAATTGAACAAATGACTCAACCTGTAAAGTGGGTTGATTCCATAAAAAAAGTGAGTTCCGAAGGCATTAATTGTTTTATAGAGGTAGGCCCCGGGAAAGTGTTGAAAGGATTAATTAAGCAAATTATTCCCGAGTCTGAAGTCTTTAATGTATTTGATTCGAATTCTCTTCAATATGTAATTGAAAAAATGGGGGAGGTCTTATAAAATGGGACTATCTGGAAAGGTTGCTTTAATTACCGGGTCTGCCCGGGGAATAGGTAGGGCTATTGCCCTGGAATTAGCACACCATGGAGCAAATATAGTTGTTAACGATATTTCACCAAAAAGTGAGATTGATAAAACTTTGGAAGAAATCAAAAAAAGTGGTAATATGGCAATTGGGATAAAAGCTGATATAACCGTATTTGATGAAGTTGATAGAATGGTGAAAGAGGTTATAAATAAATTTGGGAAAATAGATATATTGATAAATAATGCTGGAATAACCCGCGATGCTCTTTTAATCAGGATGAAAGAAGAAGATTGGGATGCAGTGATAAAAATAAATCTAAAAGGTACTTTCAATTGTTCCAAATCTGTGGCAAAATATATGATGAGGCAAAAGAGCAATGATAAAATTGTAAATATATCCTCAGTTATCGGATTAGTGGGAAATATCGGTCAGGTTAATTATGCCGCATCAAAAGCAGGGATAATAGGATTAACTAAATCAATGGCAAAAGAACTTGCTTTGAGAAATATAAATGTAAATGCTATTGCGCCCGGATTTATAGAAACAGATATGACTAAAAAATTACCGGAAAAAGTTAGAGAAGATCTGCAACAGCAAATCCCTTTGAAAAGATTGGGTACTGTGGAAGATATCGCTAAAGTGGTGTATTTTTTAGTTTCTGATGCAGCAAATTATATTACAGGACAAGTTATAAATGTCGATGGCGGCATGGTAATGTGAAAGGAGGTGAAAGTATAGAATGGAGTCAATGGACAGAATAAAAAAGATAATCGTAGATCAATTAGGAGTTGATGAAAGTAAAATTACGGAAAATTCTTCTTTTATTGATGATCTGGGTGCTGATTCTTTAGATATAGTTGAACTGATAATGGCTTTCGAGGAAGAATTTGATATAGAAATTCCGGATGAAGATGCTGAAAAGATGAAAACTATCGGAGATGCGGTTAAATACTTAAGCAAATAAGAATATAAATATAAAATAGGCATAAGTATTTTATATATTTATTTTTTTAAAAGATATGTATTAAGAATAATGTTAAGAAATTAAAATTAATGTCTATTCAATTAAGGGTCGGAGAGTTATCCGACCCTTAATTGAAATGTAAGTTTAAGAATAGTAATTTTTTAGTGAAGGTGTTGGGTAAAATAATGAAAAATAGAGTAGTAATCACCGGTTTAGGTCCGGTTTCTCCCGTAGGAATTGGAAAAAATAATTTTTGGCAATCCTTAATTCAGGGAAAATGTGGTATTGATAGGATAAGTTATTTCGATACCGAAAAATATCCTACTAAAATAGCAGCAGAAGTAAAAGATTTTGATTATTCAAATTACATATCTACCAAAGAAGCAAACAGAATGGATAAAAACACTCAATTTTCAATTGTTGCTGCTATGTTGGCACTTGAGGATTCGAAATTGAAAATTACTGAAAAGGATTCTTATTCAGCGGGAGTTATAATTGGTTCAGGTATAGGCGGTATAGGAACATTTGAAAAACAACATAAAATATTATTGGAAAAGGGGCCGGGAAGAGTAAGCCCATTTTTTGTACCTATGATGATTTCCAATATATCCGCAGGTGAAATAGCTATAAAAATCGGCGCCAAAGGACCTAATGGGGTTATTACTACTGCTTGCGCATCATCTACTCATGCTCTTGGAATGGCTTTCAAGCTTTTACAACATGGAGATGCCCAAATAATTATTAGTGGAGGTACAGAAGCTGCAATTAGCC